>JAFLUC010000079.1 GCA_022509005.1 Oscillospiraceae bacterium
TCGTCGCATTGTGCGCAAAAATGCAAACCCTTTGATTACTTTTACAATTCCAAAATAGACGGAAATAAGGTAAAATAATTATAGTATACAATTGCGAGAGTAATACAAAATCAAATAAAATTCAAAGTCGGCTTCAATAATAAAAGAGTTTATGAGAAAGGGTAAGGTATTGGTTATGTCTTTGGATGTGAATACAGAATATGAAACAATTTCCTTGCCTGCATTCGCGGATGATGAGTTAGAAATTCTTTATCAGCAGAACTTTGAAACGTATGATGAGGCAAGCGGAAATAAGACACTAATCGCGGACGGCTGGTACTCAAATGCAAGCACAGTGTCAGTAAAGACTGACAACACATCGGGCATAAACCGATACATGGCGATTACCGGCGGCAACGCATCGCGTTCAGGATATAAGGAAATTACGCCGATAAGCGGGAATTTTGTGTTTGAGGCGGATTTAAAAACGATTAAAACAAGTCGCGTTTCCGAATTGCAGCTTGTCGAAAGCTACAACGGATCAATATATGAAAACCACGGTGTTGACAGCACTAAATCAGGCGGATATGTGTTCACGATGGACAGACCGGCAAACGAAAATCTGTATGTCATAAATAACGGCGTGTCAGATTCGGTACTTTCATTAAAGGACTACAATCAGCCGGCTATTACCACAAAGGAAATTACAGGCGATGAGTGGATTCACGTTAAGGTTGTAGGTGATTTTACAACAGGAACTGTTATTACCTATGTCACATCGCTCGATGGCAAGACAGAATATTATCACGGCATGACCGATATGAGCAAGGGTATAAAATCATTTAAATGTATCCATATTTTAGGTCCGACAGCGAATATCGACACAGCTATTGCTAATATAAAAATCTATAAGGCGCGTCAGTCTGATTTAGCGCCCATATATCACAAGGTCACAATGATCTGCCAAGCGTATACCTTTTATCAGTATGTTTTAGACGGTGAAAGTATTATAAATATCCCTGACATTTCCTCATACGGCAGCTGCTTTTGTGGATGGAATCTAAACGGCACACTTTACACAAGCAAGGAGCTTGCCTCCGTGCCTATAACATCGGATTGCGAGATTATCGGTCAGGTGAGCGACAACTACATCGAAGAAATAGCGTCAGTTGAGTTTAACGCGTTCCCGGTTGGCAATGAGCTTGTAATGGGCGCGGATGAAAATACTCCGGCAAGCAATGCTATTTCGCTTACTATTAAAGGTGAGCAGGGAACGAGTCTTGTAACCAATCAGGATGAACGTGTTGAGGATTTTAATGTTGAATGGACATTTGACGGTTTTCGTATCTTTGAAGGCAGACCAACAGGCGAGAGCGGCAATAATTACTGCGAAGGCTGTGGACTTGTTGAATCAACAGCGGCTCACAACACGGCGGTCAATTTTAAAATAAAACGCACAGATGTAAATTACTACGGACGCGTGACAGCGAAGGTTACATATAACGGAAAAATAATAGAGGTATCAAAGCCGCTTATTCTTTTAGGCGACAAGAGTGGAACAGATTTACTTCCAAAGGCGGGATATGCTGCAGACTACAATAAATATGAGGACAGTCTGATCGGTTATCGCACAGAACAAAATGATTTGATTCTCGGCGGCTGGCAGAGCTATGGCTCGGACACAACATATATGCATCTGCGGTCTGACGCAGCCGGAAAATATTTTGCAGTTTCCCGCGCCGCGAGCGGCAACTCTTCTGCGGCGTACAATGAAATAGGAAATATAATGGCACAGACGGTATTTGAGCAGGATATACGATTTGGCATTGACGGAAGTATTTCATATGTCGGCGGCAATACTATGACAGATCCTTCGTCAACAGCGTTCACCTTTGCAAAATCGGGAGCGAATATGACGCTTAACGGAACGAATATCTACACATCGGCATCGGCAAACACATGGTATCACGTTATAATACACGCCGATCCGACCTCAAAGAAATGCTTTGCGAGAGTATACGAGTTAGCCGATGATTATACGAACGCAGCACCTCTGGCGGTATCACCAACGCTTGATTTTGGTACATATACGTCAGGCAGCGCGTATCGCGTGAGTCCGAATAAGAGCAGCACCGGTTCTATTGATATAAACAATGTAAGAATTTACGCAGCGGAGATTAACGAAAGTACAATTAATGTTACAGCGCCGCAAATAGTAAACATTCCTGAGAGCGGAACAACGAATATGACTCTATCGATATCTGCGAAAACTATGGACGGCATGGATTCGATAGGTATAGCGGAATGGAGAATAGATGATGAATTCGCCGAAGGTGTGACGATTACGGGCAGCGGCAATACTGCTGTGATTGAAATTACAAGCGAGGCATCTTCCGGAGATTTACCAATATGCGTTACAATCGGCGGTAAGTCTAAGATCGTAAATATCAGACTTTTGGCATCTAAGGATAATATTGCGTTTACGGCGGCTTTACAGGGTATTCAGCTCGGAACGGAAGGGACATATAAATTCACAGCGGTTGTAAGAAACGGTCAGGCGGAGATTGTGACAGGCAGAGATGTTTTATATTCAATCGTTGATGATAGAGGCAGCCCGGCATCTCCGGAAGGTATTTCAATCACCGATGACGGTACTCTTACAGTTGATGCAAATGTGCAGCCGCAGACTATTTATATAAAGGCTCAGTCCGTTGACGACAGTGATAACAAAATAAGCAGAACATTTAAAACCATATTGTATAATCTGAAATTCAGTTTCGGCACAGGTGCGGTGCAGAGTGGATATACGGGTGTTTCCGTATCAACCGCATACAGTGACAGCTTGGGATTCGGTATTGACAGCGGAAAAGAATCGGCTGACGGTATGACAGATGGAATCTTCAGGTTAAAGCTTGAAAAAGGCAAGGTTTACGAAGTGACCGCGGTATATCAGGGCAGCATAACCTGTGAGAGAATAGACGCGGCTCTTAACGGATTTGTGCATACAAAGGACACGATGGGTAGTGATACTTATAGAGTTGCAATTTTCGGTGACGATATAATGGATATCGCTATTAGCGGAACATTAAAATCCATATCTGTAACGCCCGTAACGAAAAAAGCAGCTTCAAAGCCCGACTGGTGGACAATAGGAGATTCTACTATACAACAGAAGGGATCATGGGGATATACGATAGCGTCAAGTGAGACTACCTGTCTTTCTGAATATCCCGAACTTGCGGCTGTTATAAACGGTTTCCATAACAGCGGACGCGCCGGACGTAAGCATATGAGTTATTATTCAGAGGGACTTTTAAATGATGTCCTGACAGGTATGAATCCGGGCGACGTTGTGTCGATAAGCGGTATGGGAACGAACGACTTATCAAGCACATTGGAGCAGTTCAAAGCGTATGACGAGGCGTATATGAACGCGATAATCGACATGGGCGGCTATGTGATTTTAGGTTCTTACACTCCGTCCGGCAACTTTGGAGAAACAGCCGGAAAGGTATACGATGCGGACAATATGGCGTTCAAGGGATTGAGAACCAATTCTTATGACAGAGCGATACGAGAATTATATAGAGACAATGCGGATAATCCTAAGGTTTTAGGATTCCTGGATATTGGTCAGATGGCGGACGATAAAATGACCTCTGACGTGCAGAACGTATACAATTCCACAAATGGCAGCGAGAAGGCAAAACGCGATGCGGCGGATGCAAGGGCGTCAGAAATGATGGCTTGGTGGAGAGACTACAGTCACTATGGCGCGGATTTTTCAAATTATATTCTTCCCGATATAACAAAAGCTGCGGCGGAATTGATAGATAAAATAAATCAGTAAACAAGCGTGACTCCGAATCTTTATCTCTTCTTTCTCGGAGGAGCGCTTGAAGGGAATGCCCCTATTCGGGGTATTCCCGAATAAATCAAAATTAACAACAGAAAGGAATGAAATGTATGAAAAAAAGGCCGAGGATTATTTGCTCGATTCTTGTGACTGCACAGCTGATGCTGAATGCGGCGGTAGCAATACCGGTTCATGCCGATGATAAAGCGGTATCATATGATGTGCCGCAGTCACAGCACGAGACATATAACATGAATCTCGACTGGCACTTCTTCGACACCGAAATCGGAGCAGACAAGAATGTGACAATGCAACAGGCGATGGACAAGGCAAAGGACTCGACAGGAAAGCAGTTCTGGGAAGCGGGTTATGATGAGTCAAAGGCAAGTAAGGCGTGGGAAACAGTAAGTATTCCGCACGCTGTGTCGGCGCACAGCTCTTTTTCGAGCTATATTGTTGATGCCGGCGGAAGTGATAAAAGAGGTGTATTCCTCTACAGAAAGACATTTACTGTTCCCGCAGGCGCGGAAAACGGTAAGGTATTCTTTGAGCTTGAAGGTATTCGTCAGGCGGCATATGTCTGGGTAAACGGTCAGCCTATAGGATACTATGAGGCGGGGATCACAGCGATGGGCTTTGATATAACCGATGCTGTGGAGCCGGGAAAAGAAGCAGTTATCGCTATATTAAATGACGGTACTTCAACGCGCGGTACAACGGGACGTGTAGTATGGGAAACAGTTCCGGGACAGCCTTGGGGTTCAAGCCAGTCAAACGGTGACGGAAGTGCAGGTTCGAACGGCGGCGGCAGCGCGTATCAGTGGAACACAAAGGATTTCAATGAGGTACAGGCGGGTCTTGTATACGATGCATATCTGCATATTACAGGAGAGGTTTATCAGACCCTGCCGCTTTATAACAACTTGAAAACAACAGGTAACTACATATACGCTGATAATTTTAATGTACGCGGCAAAACAGCGACAATTCATGTTGACGCAGAAATCAGAAACGAATCTAACGTTGATGGAAACTATAAATTAGAGGTTGCAATTGTAGATCATGAGGGTAATCTCCTTGACAGCTTCGAGGGCAGCACAGCGTCAGTTCCCGCAGCTAAAGACACGGGAGTTGTGTATCAGACAGCTGTTGAGAATGACGTGTATGATGCTGCTAATATAGAAAATGCAGTAGGTCTTACGAAAGTCAACACGGTTGATGTTACGCACATTGAGGCAAGCAAGAACGTAAGTGATTTGCGTTTTTGGAGTACCGATGATCCGTATCTCTACACGGTTTACACTATTTTAAAGGATTCTTCGGGCAATGTGGTTGACGTTCAGAAGAAGGAAACAGGTTTCCGCAAGGTTACATATGACAGAAACAGCGGTATTTTAATAAATGACAAACCTGTATGGCTTACCGGTTACGCACAGCGCGCAACAAATGAGTGGGCAGCAATAGGTGTTGCTCCTGATTGGCTTCAGGACTGGGATATGTCGCTTATGCGTGACGGCAACAATGCTAATTTCATCCGTTGGATGCACGTTGCTCCAAAACCCGCCGAGGTTCGCTCGTCGGATAAATACGGCGTCGCAATCGCAGCTCCGGCAGGCGATAAGGAGGGTACGGCTCCGAATGGCAGACAGTGGTCGCAGCGTACTGAGGCAATGCGCGATACGATGATTTATTTCAGAAACAGCCCGTCCGTAATCTTTTGGGAAACAGGTAACAGCCCTGTGGGTACAGAGGCTAAGGCAAATGAAATGGCAGCTTTACGCAATGAGATAGACCCACATGGAATGCGTTTCATCGGTGCGCGTTCGACAACGGCTGCGAACGAATTAAATTATGAATACAACTATGCCGGAACAATGTGTGCGGGCCCCGATCCGGGAACGAGTGCGATTGCAGCAATGTCTGAGAACGGAAAATACGGTCCGATTATGGAAACTGAATACTCGCGTGACGAAGCTCCCAGACGTGTGTGGGATGATTATTCGCCGCCTGATTATGACTATGTAAACAAATATCTTGGCGAAGGCGCAAGCAAAGAGGATAAATACGATGTTTGGGATCATACGCAGGAGAGCATAACAGTAGCAAATCTGAAAGACTATGCGAATAATTTCTATGCCAACCGCGCCGGACAGGGTAAGAATTATTACAGCGCAGCAGCTATGATGGTTTGGACTGATTCGGATATGCACGGCAGAAACTCCGGTTCGGAGAATGCACGTACCTCAGGACGTGTTGATGCAATAAGACAAACGAAGGAAATGTATGAGGGTACGAGAGTCGCGCAGTCAAGTAAACCTGCGGTACATATCGTAGGTCACTGGAGCTATCCGGAGTATACATCAAGCAGCGATACGTACTATTATTTTGATAAAACGTATACCGGAATAACGGATAAAGATAAACAGACATACTGGGTATATGATAACAATAAAAAATTAAGACGAAATCCGACTGCAAAGACGGTATATGTCATAGGTTCGGCTGACGTTAAGAAGGTAGAGCTGTACCGTGTTGATAAAGGAGTGGAAACACTTATCGGAACGGATGATACTCCTGACAGCACATTCATTTATGAATTTGTAGCGGATGTAACCCAGGGCGATGGCGTTATCGCAAAGGCGTATAACGCGCGTGGTGCGCTGATTGCAGAGGATGAAATCGCGCGTACTGGCGACGCGAAAGGCTTGAAGCTTGAGGTTACAACTTCGGATGACGGATGGAGAGCAGACGGTTCGGATATTGCTTTTGTAGATGTTAAGGTTGTAGACGCAAACGGCAATGTATGCGCGCTTAATTATGACAAAATTGACTTTGAGTATTCCGGTTCAGGCGTATATATGGGCGGATATAACTCAGGTATGGGCGAAGGCTGCTTCCAGAATATGCCGGAGTCTGCGGGATTGTCAAACTACTTTGGCGGAGCAAAGGACGGAGTTTCTACAATAGGCAAGGATTACGTTTATGCTGAGAACGGCACAAACAGAATCTTTGTAAAATCAACAAGAGACGCAGGCACATTTACACTGACGGCGAAAATGGCAGGCGGTATTGAGGCAACAACCACAATCACATCAACTCCTGTAGCAACAACGGGCGGACTTACAACGTTGATGCAATCGAAGCAGGAGCGCGATCCGGGCGAACCTCCGGTAGAGATTGAGGTTGACGCGATGTATCCGCTGCAGCTTACAGCAAGAATAATCAATTGGGCGAATATTGATCAGGTTGAGGAAATTGATACAAATGTGTATTATACTGTTAATGTAAATGGCACGCCGATTGAGTTAGAGGGTAAGTCCAGAGCAAGACTCGGAACAATGAATCTTGTATTCGGGCCGGTAGTTCCGATACTTGAAGCGGTAGAGAAGCAATACAATGTTGATCTCGGATATACATATAACGGAAATGCTTTGCCACAGACACTTTCCTTTACGGGCAGTAACGGAGAACCCTATGTTGTTACCGTAGCAGACAACTTTATTGTTAATCAGAATACAGGGGAGAGAACAGAGATAGTTCAGGAACCGCAGATGATAGACGGAAAGATGTTTGTGTCGCTTTCGGCAGTGTTAAGCTATTTAGGCATAAAAGTAGAGCAGGATAATACCAATCATGTGGTTAACATCACATATCAGGCGCAGTAAGGAGGAGAGAATCAATGAAAACTAAAAGAATTTTATCATCAGTAATTGCTGCGTCAATGTTCGCGGTATGTGTACCTGTTATAGCAGATTATACTGCGCCATTAAATGATTATGACGTTGAAATTGTAAATGAAGCATTTGAGAGCGGTACTGTGACAAACACAATAGATAATTCAAATGCGTTTGATGTTCCGGAAATGACATATTCTACTGCCGCAACGCCCAAAGAGCAGTATACAGATGTAATTACATTTGACAATACTGTGCTTAGACGGGATTATTTTCTGTCATTTGATTTTAACTTCAAGACAGTAAACGGTGAGGTTCCCGGCGATATACGTATTGACAGCAAGCAGCGTCAGGGCGAAACAAATAAGCTCGGCCCGTGTTTCTCATATAGTGACGGACAGCTGCGGAACCAGACGGGAAGCAATAGTTATGATAAGCTTGGCGCGATAGAGCCTGATACATGGTACACGGCTGAGCTTGAAGGAAAAATGGTCGAGGCTGACGCGATAACGGTTTTCAGATTATATAAATATGAGAACGGTGTGAAAACGCTCGTAAATACGGTTGACAACCTTTATTTACGTCAGTTCAGAGCGGATCAGGCAGGAGCTAACGGAAGTCCAAACAGAATCGGTGCTGCAGATGTGTATATAGATAATGTCGTACTTATTCAAAAATACCCGAATGAGTTGACGATAACCGCTCCTGATACAGTTGTAAACGCAGCTGTAAATGCGGGTCAGAATGTGCCGTTTGATTATGTAATGTCAAGAGACGGCGTGGAAACCACAAAATATGATATAGACTCCTGGACTGTTTTCGACCAATCCGGTAATGAAATTGATGACGGCAGTATAAGTGTAACAAGTCAAGGCGTTCTTACATCAAAGACGGATATTCAAACGCAAACAGTAACAGTACGAGCAGCAGCGACAATTGGTGAAAAGCCGCTTACGGGCGAGTTTGAGATTACGCTTAACGCTGTCAGCACGGGTGATGAGTCGCTTGATACAATAGAAATCAGCGGTCCATCGGAGGTAAAGGCAGGTGAAAGCATACCATATACCTTTACCGCTTTAAAGGGCGGAGCTGAGGTCGTAGACCCCGGTGCTGTTAAGTGGTCAATATACGACCCGTCGGATATGTATGAAAACCACAATAAAGGCATCAGCATTGAGAACGGTGTACTTACTGTTGCCGACGATGTAATCGCACAGGATATTGTTATAAGAGCGGCGTCAGTGCCGAACGGATATGTTTATGCTTCGTATCCGGTTAAGATCAATTTCGGTGATTCGCAGCTTGAAACAGTAGTAAAGTATGACGCGTGTGAAACGACCAGCGATACTAAGACAAGAGTGGAGTCATGGGACGGCTCATATGCTTATCAGACAGGCACTACTTCTGAAAGACAGGGTGCTTTCGGAAATACCGGCGACTATCTTGTAACAGAGGTTGATATAAAGTTTATAGGCGAGGGTTCGGGCTTCACACTGCTCCGCGCAGACGGCACTCAGAATTCCGGTTTCAGATGGCATAATGGAAATATATCCATTCAGACCGGCGGCAGCAGCTACGATGATTATGTGACAGACGCGGATATCGACGCGTGGTATCACTTTGAGGTTGTGTATTCCTCTACGCAGGAGAATGCATCATTTACGGTTTATAAATATACTGGGCAGGGGATGGAGAAGATATCCACGCATCTTGATATAAACAGGAGAAACAGAGCGCAGTATGGAAATATTCAGATTGAAAAAGACACATGCTTTGATAATCTGAAAATTGCAAGACCGTTGGCGACATCGTTTGACCTTTCTGCCCCGGACACGATGGACGCGGGAGCTTCTGCGCAGGTAGCAATTTCAAATATTTACAGAAATGACTTACCACTCTTAAACTACACAGTCGGATTTGACTGGTCGCTACTCGATTCTACGGGTCAGCCGATAATTGAGAACGAGGACGGCACGATTGATGCTGAAATCAGCACAACAGGTCTTTTAACTACACGAGCTATGGGACCGGTACAGACCGTGACGGTTAGAGTAAAGTCGGGTAATGCAATAAAGACACTGGACATCAACATTCGAAAGGGTACTATATTTGAGATAACCAATATCGGAGTTGACAAAAATGATAACAGTAAAATAGTTCAGCTTTCGATAAATAAAAAATATGAGTATAACGATGATGTCACATTTATACTGGCGTTCTATGATGAAAGCGGTGCGCTGATTGACGTTCATATTCAGAGCGCTTTCGGCAGCAATTATCAGGTGGGAGAGGGCAATGTTCCTGTTGAATGGAATGTTCCGGAAGCATTTAATCCCGAAACTGATACGGTTAAAGCGTTTGTCTGGACGAGATTTTAAATTTAAAGAATCATATAAACAAGGAGGCAAATAAATGATCAAAAAACGACTACTCAGCGCAGCTCTGGCAGTCACTATGTGCGGCAGCTTGTTCACCGGCACGATCGTGTCGGCGGCACCGGAGATATTGACGGTTGACGCAACCGCTGCGGCTGACGGAACCACGTCCTTTAACACGATCCATGAGGCCGTGGCGAAGGCGAAGGAAATCAATCCAAAGTCGGAGAACGACAGGGTTACGATTAACGTTAACCCGGGCACCTATGAGGAGCAGGTTATAATTGACGGCGTTAATTACGTAACGCTCCAGCAGACCCCCGGGACAGCAGGAAAGGTTAACCTGAATTGGTACTACTGTACAGGCTACGCGGCTTCAAACTGCGACCCGGATGGAGCGTGGGTACCGGAGCTTGACTGGACAAAGGATGAAACATGGGTTGATCCATCTAAGAAGATTGAACTTGGTAAAGCCGTACCCGCCGGAACAACTCTTGAATATAAGGTGGGCGGCGAAACAAAGAAATATACTGCCAAAAGTGAATTTTATCTTGGAGATACCGGACGTTCATACGGCGGCTATCTTATGGCAGCCTTGATAGTGCAGAACGGTACGCATGATATTACCGTAAAGGACTTTAATATTGTAAACAGTGTTCCCGTTATGGTTACACAGGGGCAGAAGGATGCTCATCTTACACAAACTGACGGCTTCCCGAATCTGCCCGACAGAAAAGGCGATGAGCTGACTGTTTGTGCTGAGGATGTACAGGAACAAAAACCGACTGCGGATATATTCGCATCTAACGGTACTGTTGATATAACGAAGTACAGAGCAGCAGTAGCTGCCGGCACAAAGTTCAATGCCGGTGAAAGCGCATGGCTCACACGTTCGAGCGTATTTAATGAGAGAGGTCACGCAGTATCATTATACGGCGACAGAATTACTCTTGAGAACGTAA
>JAFLUC010000008.1 GCA_022509005.1 Oscillospiraceae bacterium
TTGGCAAAATTCTGATATTTGCACAAAAAGGCTTGTTAAACTTTGAACAATATTGCGAATTTCACGAGGCACCGATTTATACGCTCCTCTGCTGTTACGCTCAACACAGCATATCACTACATCAGAACGCTCAATTGTGGTTTCTTTAATCTTCATCTTCCTCTTTTGGTTCGGGTTCGAACATTTTTGTTACTATAATCTCGGTTACGCGTCTCGGGTCGCGCTTGGAGACAACAACATGGAGAGGTCCGTAATCGAATTCGTCACCGACGCGCGGAATTTTTCCGAACTCCTCCATTACCCATCCGCCGACGGTGGGATGATCTATTTCCTCATCCTCGTCCTCCATGCCGAACAGGTCAAACATATCGTCAAGGTCAGCTTTTGCCTGAACCTTGTATTTATCGTCACGTATCTTCACAAACGGCTCTACTACCGTATCATGCTCATCCCAGATCTCGCCGACAAGCTCTTCAAGGATATCCTCAAGCGTTACGATACCCACCGTGCCGCCGAACTCGTCTAAGATTACCGCCATATGCGATTTCTTCGACTGCAAGGTTCTTAAAAGCTCAGATATCTTCATGGACGGAACAACGAAAATCGGGTCTGTCATGACATCGGTGACTCTCTGCCCCGTTTTTTTCATTGCGGCAAAATCCTTCTGATTGAGTATGCCTATAATATTATCGATTGAGTCTGTATATACCGGAAGTCTTGAATAGCCGCTTTCAAACTGCTCGGTAATCTCCTCAATACTGTCACCTACCTCAACGCCTACAACGTCTACGCGGCTTGTATATATATCCTCAACCTCAATATCGTCAAACTCGATCGCGTTTCTGATAAGCTCACTTTCGTTCTTGTCGATCTCGCCGTCATTATGCGCTTCCTCGACCATTGTGATAAGCTCTTCTTCCGTTACGCCGTGATCCTCTTTGTTTTTAACAAATTTATATACAAGCTTCTGCCACATTGCCACAAGCCAGTTGAGCGGCTTAAAGCATACGACGAGAAATGCGAGCGCTGGCGCCGCAAACATCGCAAAATGCTCCGGGGAATTTTTCGCAATGCTCTTTGGTGTGATCTCACCAAACATAAGTACCACAACCGTTATCACGATTGTCGCAACAGTCGCACCCAGCTCCTGATCATGCAAAAGCTCGGCAAAGAGCAGAGTAGCTATTGCGGTTGTTGCTATGTTTACAATATTGTTGCCTATAAGTATTGTCGATAACAACGAATCCATGTCCTCGGAAAGCTTCAGTGCTTTTTTTGCCTTCCTTTTGCCGTCACCGGCAAGGGACTTGATACGTATTTTGTTCATTGAAAAGAATGCGGTTTCGGTTGCCGAGAAAAAGCCCGACAAAACAATAAGAATTGCAAGTATTATAACCTTGGTTAAAATCCGCGACAAACTGTCGTCCATAAAATAAAAATGCTCCTCCTTAAAGCTATGGCATTATGTGCCGTTATTTGCGCATAACGCTTCATGTCCATAATATTTCAAGAATATTATACAGCATATATAATTAAAAATCAAGTGCTTTTTCCGTTTTTGCAGAAAAAATCCCTTTAAAGCAGTCAGACTGCTTTAAAGGGATAATTCATCTATCGGATAATTCGTTTTCTTCTGTACAGAATGAGCAGCACGCCCATTCCTAACAGTACAGCTCCGCTCGCAGCTAACAATCCAACGCCGCGTCCGCCTGTACTTGGCAGGTCGAGTACATGGTTATTAAACAACGCGCCGATACCGTCGGAATAGATTACTTCGGTACTAAGTGTACCGTTGCCGTTATCGGTTACACGGACTGTCACCGTTTCAACGTGACTGTCATAAATAATACCGGGATCCTGACCTTTCACTTCACGGATATAGAACGTATACGTTCCCGGCTCTGTGAATGTCAGAGTATCGAACATGGCAAGTGCTGTGCCATACCACGGATTATGAATAGTGTTGCCCTCAGCGTCAGTCGTGAACTCTTCCCAATCAACGTTGTTATTGGAAGCCGTCAAAAGCACATCTTTTTGATCGTTCAACGCGAAATCCTCGTTGGAGCTAAGCTCAAACACAAACGCTCCTACTGTCAGCTCGCCGCCCTCAAACAGCTTATGCGCTACAATATTTGCAATGCCTGTTGCGCTGTATTTGTTTGTTACGGACGCGAGCGAAACCACGTTCGACATGATACCGCCTGTTATAACGCCGTTGATGTCTACATCACCGTAGTTGGATTCACTCTCAACCCACGACCAGCCGGCGGGTATATCGATTTCCACGATTTCATATTGTGTACCTGCCGGCAATGACGGAAATACGATTGTCTGCCCCGCCTTACAGGTTATAGTTATTTCACCATA
Source organism: Oscillospiraceae bacterium (assembly GCA_022509005.1). Lineage (GTDB taxonomy): Bacteria > Bacillota > Clostridia > UBA1381 > UBA1381 > Ornithomonoglobus. The sequence goes on from JAFLUC010000008.1 coordinate 2,368, forward strand.
GCTCGACGTTTTGTCCGAGCTGTCGATAGTCATCCACTGAGCGTAGAGCGTGTATGTCTCGCCGTCCTGCGCATCTTCAATTGATGTCGGGATATCCGCGCTGTACGATGTACCGTTTCCGTCAGGCTGAGTATTCCATTCAATGAAGGCGCTGTTACTCTTTATAAAGCCGTTTCTTAGCAGAGCATCAACATTTGCGCACATTTCAATATCATTCGTGCTGCCGGCAGTCGCGCCGTTGCCCTCGAAATGAATTGTGTAGCGTATGCGGTCATAGTAAAATTTCACAGGGGTTTCCCCTTGTACAACACCGTCTATAATAGTCAAAGTCTGCGGCTCGGGCGTTTTAAAGCCCTTTATATCTTCGGGTATTATTATTACTGTTACAGTGCCCGCGCTTTTTACTACCCTGTACTGAGTGGTTCCCGCTGAGGTATAACCCCCGCCGGATATATTCTGCTGCATATATTCGGCAGTATAGTATACCCATTCGACTTCATCCTCCTTCGCCCACTGAGCTACCAGCGTGACTTTATCTTGGTGTTTATATGTTCCTTCAGGAATCACAGCCACGCCGCTTCCATCGGCGGGGTAGAACTTATCTATTGTTTCATCCTTCCAGCCGGTAAATATGTAGCCTGGGTTATAAAAGGCATTAGCCGGAAGAGCATACGGCTCATTGGAGTAGCAGCCTGTTTGGATGGGCGACATTGTTCCGCCGCCTTCTCCGGGTTCAAATCTGACCTCATAGCATGCCCTCTGCCACACGTAGGTGGTCTTAGGAACATTGTTGCCGCTGAGCATATCGAACAATCCCGAAGATGTATATGCAGGAGCTTGAAGGTCGCCGAGCTCTTCTTTATTGACCCACTTTCCTGTATACATATATTCTACTTCCGTCACATCAGGCATCAGCGAGACTTTATATAAACTTGAGGCAAAAGCTGAATCTATCGTGAGCTCCTTGAGATTTTTGAGTCTCTTATCACCATTAGCATTATTATCCCCATAAAAAGCATAATTTCCATTTACAGTACCGGGGACTAATCCTTCCCAACCACTGACATCCAAGGTTTCAAGGCCTCCAGCATTACAGAACAGATATTCTATCGAATTCAGTGCCGAACCGACCTTCCAGCCGCTCATATCTATACTGGTAACGGTCGTACAGCCTAAAAATACACGATCTATTGATTTTACTGACCTTACTTCCCAGTCGCTCATATATACAGTCTCAACAGTATAATAACCACTGTTGAATACAGTTGTTACCTTCTCAATCGAGTTGGATTTCCAGCCACGCATATACACAGTTTTAAGAGGTGCCCCAGTATTACTGAAAACCGAGCTTACGGTTTTTAACGATTCGCTTTTCCAGTTATCCATATATACGGTTTCCATATTAGAACACCCATTCAGGAAATTACTACCTATATCCGATATTGATTCAAGCCGCCAGTCGCTTATATTAAGCTCAGTAACACCCGAGCCAGCAAAAACATGATCCACAGATACGGCACTGCTTAAATCCCATCCGCTCAAATCAAGAGACGTGATACTTGTACAATCCTCAAACATGTATCTTATATTCTTTACGCGGCTCATATTCAAATCTTTAATGCCATCAATTCCGGTAAGATTAGTACACGAATGGAAAAAGTAACCCATATCTATTTTACCGCTGCAATCCAAATCCCATCCGCTGACATCAAGAGACTTCAGCGCGGAGCAATTATAAAACATTCTAGACATATCTATTGAAGAATTCTCATTTTCGCTAAAATCTATAAGCGTATCAGCTCCGTTAATGGTAGTAAGATCGACACAGCTGTTAAACATACTGCTCACATTGCTTGTATTGCGAATACTCGCACCGTTAAAGTTGACAGTTGTAAGTTTTTTGTGGCCGGCGAACATTGCGGTCATGTTGTCCACATTGAACACCGTTCCGCCATTGAACGTTAAAGTCTCAAGGTTTGTACAGCCGCCGAACATACTGATTGTAGATGGCGCATTGACCTCCTGCAAATCATTAAACGTGATATGTTTAAGAGATGGGTGACTACCGAACATGGTTCCTAAATCGTTCGTGGTAATCTTATGCATACCGTTAATCGTGATATCGGTACATCCGTTTGAATAGCAGTAGAACATGCTGGCCATATTCGGAACATTAAACTCCGTTATACCCTTGAACGTTACATTGGTAAGATTGTAGCATTCGTTAAACATGTTGCTCATACTGCTCGCATTGCAGGCTCCCGAGCCGTAAATCGTGACATCGGTAAGATAGACGCAATCGGAAAACATTTGTGAAAGGGATCCGGTGGTTCTGCTTATATCCAGACCGGCGAGGTCAAGCTTTGTGGCAGATACGGTAGAGAACAAACCCGGATTGCCTTCAGGTGAAGTATAAATCGTTCCTTCAATCTCCACTGATATAATAGGTCTACCATAACTCCACCACGGGACGCCGCTGGAGTTCGACCAGCTTGCCAGCGTACCTTCGTCTTTACCTTCTTCAGGTTCAAGCCTAAGTATGTATCCCTCATAATTGGTACCGCCATGCGTAAATCTCTGTCCGGTGCCTATAACGCTCCACAGAACACTACCGCTTTTTCCGTTTGCTACCGTATCACCTGCCGCTATAGCAGACGGTTCATCATTGCTCAGCGGCGCGGGCAAATCGCCAACTGAAGCAATCGCTCCGCCGTACGTACTGAACATCTTCTGCTTGTCTTCTCCGCCTTCTTCATCGGTTGTTCCGAAGGCGATTTGGTTTCCGCTTGAATCCCACATATTTCCGTCTGCGTCTTTTATATACCATGTGATATCCTCACCGGAAACAGGCATGCCGTTTTCGTTAGTGAATTTCACTTTAAACTTGAAAAGTGTGTCCTTGTTCGTATCGCTTAATCCCTCACCTATCTTGCTTATCTCCAGACCTCCCGGAGCGGTGTAGTTATCGAAGCGCATACCGTCCTTTTCATATTCTACCTTGGCATGCAGACCGCTTGCGTCCTCAGTTACGGTAACGGTTACCGTTTCAACGTGCGTGTCATAGTTTATGTCGGGATCTCCTCCATTAACCTCGTAAACCTCGTAAACATACGTTCCCGCACTTTCGTATCTGATAGGTTCAAACTGGATAAATCCGCCCGCTTTGACCGTTACCGTCTCAATTACTTTTCCGTTCTCTCTTAGCTCAAAAGTAAACGAGCCTTCTGCCGCGGGTTGATTATCAAGATATTTAGAACCGATGATTACCGCCGTTGTCATATTGGGATCGTAAGAGTTTGTAAACGACGCCCGCGATGTTGCCTTAGGCACGATTACACCCGAAGCGTTTGTATATTCTATAAGATCCCAGCCGTCCGGTGTTTCCTCCGATATCTGATATGCAGTGCCGGCAGGAATATTATCCTCAAATAATGCCGTTTCGCCGCCATGAAGCGTGATTATGAATTCGCCGTTTTCATCGGTAACGGCAGTTTCTGTTCTCTCGCTGCCATTGCCGGTTATCGTGTATTCAAAGCTCTGTTCTGCCTTGATATCATCGCCGATAAGCTTCACCTTGAACTTAAATTCCGCACCTGCGGGAGGGTTAGTGCCGGTAACCGCCTTGGCGATCGACAGCGAGCCGTCCGCAAAGCCATTGGTAAACATCGGTCGATACGTGTCCGCCGGTGCCGATAAATCTCCGGTTTGAACATAGCCAAAGCCGTGGCAGTCTTCGCACGTTTCGCCCGCTTTAGCGCCCGCACCCTTGCAGTCTTCGCATTTTGTAAATGCCCCTGACATATCATAGGAGTCCTGATCAAAGCTCAGCGTTCCGTCTCCGTTATCAATGACCGTTATCCGGTAACCGATTATTCTTTTGTCATAATCGAATATAGCAGCGGGTTGAGTGCCATCGTATTGCTCACGGACAAAGTACCAGTATGTGTTCCCCGCGTCAGCTTGTGTGAAGTTCAATTGCTGAAAATCGATAACGCCTTTTCCGTCATTGCGCGCGGTACTGATTGTGTTCTTCTGCATATCGTAGAGAACAAACTTGAACTGATTGTCTTTTAATGCGTATGCATCGCCGCTTAAGCCGCCGCTGTTAATCGTTTTCCATGCGCGAAGCGCAACATTGCCTTCGGTTTTATACGAGTTATTGAACTCGGGCGTTACAGGATATTTTTTGCCGTCAATTTCGGTAAATCCGAGAGAATTTCCGTCAGGACCGAAATATTCCACATCGCACTTCATAGTGCCGTCGCCGTTGTCATTCACAGTAACCTTTACTTTATATTCGGTTATATCATATGTATAACCATCTTTATAGTATCCGATGATCTCTTCTTCCTCCGAAGTGATCTCGTCGGCGTTCTCCGGGATAACTTCCCTTAAAATATACGTAAATGTCTTTCCGTCATCATCCTTTGTATAGGTGAGCTGCCTGAAGGTCACATCGCCGGCGGCGTTATTGCGGCCGGTTATTACATCACCTTTTTCATCCACCAGCTCAAAGCTGAACTTGTATGGTTCAAGCGTTCTTCCCTCAAGGAGCTTCTTTGCTTTGACCTGAGCCGTACCATTTGTTGTATATGTATTCGTAAACTCTGCTTCGGCAGCAGCCCATGAAACTATCGAGCCGGTATCGCCCACAACGCCCGTTAGCTCAAAGCCGCTTGCGCTCATCTCAGTTACCGAGTAGCTTACATCCTTCCTCACGCCATCAATTTCAACGTGCGTCGGGATATCCTTTATAACGATATGCTCGCCGCCTTGAAGGAAGAAGTGGTCGCCGTTGCCTATCGTACCGGTGCGGTCATTGCCATCTTTGTCTTTTAGAACATTTCCATCGCTATCGCATATGCTATACGAATACTTATCGGTAAGAGGTCCGCTGTCTCCCTCTACTTCCTTGTTTCCATACCACAGCGCCAGCTCAAACTCAAACTCTTGGTCTTTGGATGCATCTGTAACGCCTACAACTGTCTTCCCGATTCTCAGATCGCCTTTAGGATAGTAACGGTTTGAAATCGTGAAGCCATTTTCGGCGTTCCCCTCCACACCCTCAAAAACGTAATCCGTGACTATCTCTTCCTCAACATAGTACGTAATTAGTTCACCTTTGGGTCTATATTTGTTCAGATCTGTAAACTCGACGCTCCAATTGCCGTTCTCGTCGGGATAGATTTCTTTTGTATCCAAAACTTCGTCAGGATTTTCATCTGAATACAGATAAACCTTGATTTTATCCGGTCTTGTAGTGATATCACCCTCGTCGCCGAGCCATGCCTTTGTTACGGGAATACTGATTTTCTCAGGCTCGTAAGAGTTGATAATCTTTATTTTTCCGTTTTCCTGTTCTGTGCGGTCGATTGACTTTGTATAATCATCAGTATAATCATCACCCTCGTCATATACAAACTCTTCCTCATAATCGTAGATTATGTATTTTCCGTCCTCGTCATAGGTTCTCAGTCTTTCGAAACTGCCCTTCCAATCATTGTTATCCGAAAGCTCTAATTCGTCTCTGTCTTCTACCGGTTTTCCGTTGCCTGACAGTTTGACCTTGATTTTCCCCGGGCGTTTGCCGTCTCTGTCTTCGTCATCATCCCATAACTTTTCAATCTCGACAGCCTTTGTGTATATACCTACCTTTGTATAATTGGAAGGCAAGTTATCCTCCCGTTCGTCGCTGTTTGGGCTTTTCTGCTTACAGGTCATACGCGAGTTATTATAGGCATGAGCATTATTATCAGGATCGGTTCCGTCTCCATCTAAATATGCGGAGGGTACACCCGGTTTATAATCATACGGAGCTCGCATGTTCAGATAAACTATCGCTCGCTGGTTATCTTCCAGTTTGAAATCACTGCCATCTTCTTTGTAACGCATATCGATAGCTACCGCCGTGACCGCGGACATATCTGCCGGCGATGTTGTCCAGTCTGACGAGCTTTCTAAATGCTCCGCAAGCGCATCAGAATCTTTAATTTTGTCATAATAGTCAATATTATTTATCTCCTCAAGCGGAGTGATGCAGTAATACACGACAGGTTTTACGCCCAGCCCTGTCAGCGAGCTGATATCCACAGACACAAGGCTGCCTCTCCACGGATCTATTTTATCATCGTGACCCTCTTCCGAAGCTGTCGGTCGATAGCTCTCAAGGAAATCCATAAGGATGATATTTGACGTAGTGGAATCTGTGCCTGAGGTAACAGTCAGACTGTATTTATACAGACCGCTTTCCTGAACATTAACAGCAGAGTAATTTTCGCTGACGATACCTGTTGACCATTTACCTGTACCCAGCTCCTGCACTCTCTTCTGTAACCCTGCCATTGAGTCATAATCTATCTCCTCGTTTTTAAGCTCAGCGCCCGCGTACACAAACGAGCTTCTGTCGCTGCCGGAATCGAGATCAGTCATCAGATCGGCATCGTCACCTACAGCGCCCAAAGACTGCTGATGCTTTCCAGCTCTCGGGTCATCAGGCTCGCCTGACCAATTGGCAGAATTACCTATTTCGTCCTCTGCAGCTTCAAACGCCGACACATTACGATATTTCTTCATTCCGCCATTATTATCATAAGCCTCATCGCGGGATACATACGAGTTGAACTCAAGAGTATGTGTGTTCTTATAGCCTCCGGCGGGATATGTCTCATCATTCGGATACTTCGTCGAAACATCTTTTCCCTCGCCGTCCTTACCCGGCGCGGTATAACTGATGTTATCTGACAACTCTACCTCCACAACAAGCAGAGTCCTGCCCGAACCCTTGTAATCCTGGATAACATATTTTCTGATAACCTTGTCATTGCCGCTGACCTTGACAGAGTCAAGATCTGGGTCAACACCGTTCGGCAGCAAATCATAATATGTGCCCGCCGAAGCGTTCGGTATTGAGCCATTGCTCAAAGCGTGGTCATACTCAGATTTGTCGGTTATATTGGACTGCTGCGTCAGATTAAGCGTTGAGTGCAGCTTTATGCGCCGCAGCTCTTTATCGGCATCCGCATCCGGATCATCCTTCGGCATTTCAAAGCTCTTTTCCAGCTCCGCCGCAACCTTAATCGGTCTGCCGTGCAGGTACGCGGCATCAATGTTGTATAGGTTCTTTCTCGAGTGTCCGGTCTCATTATATTCCCGGCGTACGCCGTCGGCATCATTATACGCGGTATAGATATTCGCTTCGTTTACAAGATCAAAGCAAGCTCTGGTTTCACTTCCGTCTCCAAACGCGGTTTCAATCATCTCCTTTATAGCATCAGTCGGATGCAGGCGAAGCTCAACCTTACACGCATACTTTACATAAGCAGCTTCAGCCTCAGTCACGAGCCTGATACCGGAAATACCGTTTGGCAAAGTTATTCTCGCCTTCATACCCAAGTCTGAAATCTCAACACCGGAATTTTCAGAATTCCATATACCATTCTTTTGCAGTGCTGCCAGCGCAATCCATTCGCCGCCGCGCTCCGTCTGACCGAGCAGCGTTACTGTTTTCCAGTCTACCGTTGTGCTGGGATAGTACTTGCCGCCCATCACAGAGCCTTCGCCCTCTGTTTCGGAATCTAAATCTTTTCCGTTCTCCAGATCATATCCATACGCATTAATCGAGCTGATAGTAATAGCGCCGATATCTAGGTCTGCTACAGTCAGCTCCTTATTATTCTGCAGAGTATAATCGGCATCCTCCAGTATAAACTCACGCTCTGTTCCGGGGTTCTTAATATAATCATTCGCCGCGGAAATAGAAGCGGTGATATCATACGGCACATAAACGTCCTGACCGATAAGCAGCTTATTCAGTGACAAGCCGTCCTTCTTACTTTCAGGATCGCTGTCGTCAAACGGAGATTTAGCGATCTTGTCTACGCGCGATATCTGGCTTGAGCTTCCGTTTTCGTAGTATTTGTTGACAAGTCTCCATTCGGTATCTGAAACTTGGTTTACGCTTTCCCAATAGTAGCCCCATGTACCCTTACGATATTGTTCATCGCCAAACCATTCATACAAAGGTCCTGTATAATCATACAGCGTCTCGGTTACTCTGAATGTACTGTCCTGACCGCTGTCAGTCCATTCATACTCCCATGTATTGGGGTCGCCGTCCTTATCATACTCCGCAGTCAGCAGCTCTGTATGCCATACCTTCTTTAACGAATATTCGTCACGATATATATGCACGCCTAACCTGTTCGGACGATTACCCGCAGCGTTATCGTTATCTTTCCATTCCTTGACAACCTTGTATGTGATAGGCCGTCTGGTTTCAGCTGTAGCATCTGCCGACATTTCGTGGATATGTTCGTCCTCAGTATTCTGCTCTTTATCATCCCAGCCTTCAACGCTAATGGTCTGCGTATTGTGCAGCACAGACATATCCTTTGTGCCCTCAGGAAATTCCGACTTTTTATATGCGGTCCAAACATACGCCGTCTTTGCCGTTGTGCTGTAGCCGTCAAAAAGCAGAGCGTGTACAGACTTGCCGTCCGCAGACACCACTGTGCCCTCCGCGCAATTCGACACGCCGAGCATTACGCCGCCAAATTCGCCGGCAATTGTATCGTCAACGTACATCTTAAACGGCTGGCTGCCTTTTGCCTCGCCCGATACATACCAGCGGACATATACATATTCATCCTTAGAAGCACTTCCACCCGGAAGCGCTTCTAAAAGCTCTTCGGGCATATCGCCCGGTCTTTCTTCCCACCAGATGTTATAGGTGCCTGACGTGTAGTTATACGCTGTTTTTTCAGCCTTCGTTACCTCAACATAGGTGTCAACACTTGCGTCAATCTCATTACTTGTTCTGCTTGCAACCTTACCCTCCGGCGTTTGTACCTTAACCGTTACCTGCAGCGGCTCCGATTCTGTTCCGTCTACTATATCGGTCGCCTTCATGTTTCGGAAAGTGCCCTGGAGCATAATAGTGCTTGAAGCGGCAATATCTCTGATATTGGTAATAATTATCCTGTCGCCCTCGCGATGCCATGCAAACTCAGCGCCCGTTGCCGGTTCTTCGGGAACGGACAGCGTAAGCGTGCCGTATTCCGCCCCGGTTCTGTCCTCCCAGATAGACGCGGGGAATGATATCTCAATTGTGCCCGCTTTATGCGTTTGCTGACCCGTCACGGCAAAGCTTATCTGGAACTGCTGATTTGAAAGATCCTCATCGTCCGGCGATAGCTCAAGTCTCCCGGTACCGGCACCATTGGTGAGCCATTTGAGATTTAAATACTCAATAGTTACGCTGCCGGCAGCTGATGAATCCTCTTCGTCCGGGTCTGAATTTTCTCCGGTGTCTGAATTTTCTTCGTCCTCTTCCAGTATCGGGAAAATCCCTCTATTGAATACTGAAACCGGCATTACTCCAACTCCGGTCAGTCCGGGTAGGATGCTGTCTGAGGCGGGAACCTCAACCAGTTTTGTATACTCTTTATATTTATGGGTTTTATCTTTTTCAAAAATAATGCCGTTATTAAGCTCTCTATATGTATTCTCTATACCGTTTGCCGCCATAACAGCCGAGAGCTTCGCAGCGGCCTCTGACGTGGTTTCTGCAGCCGCGCTGCAGAACACCTTATCGCCGTAGTTTGACATGGAATATCTCTTTCCCTTTTTATCACACGCGCCGGCGATATAAACGCCTGCCGCGCGTCCCGGAAGATATCCCGACACATCCTCGCCATCATCTCCCGCAGCGCCCACTACGGAAATACCCTTTCTTTGCGCAAGGGCAGCAGTACGATCAAGAACAGCGCTGTCTGTAACGCTTTTAGCCGCAAAGGACAAATCGATTACATCTACGCCATTTTCAATCGCATATATCATAGCCGCATATACCGAGGACATACTGCCCGCACCGTTGCTGTCAAAGGCTTTTATTGACAGAACGGAAAGCTCGGGCGATACACTTCGTATAGCGTCAAGCATACTTGTGCCGTGACCGTTATCGTCACCGGCGCTTCCTCCGATTACCGATACGGATTTCACAAGCTCGCCCTCAGCGCCTGTATCTATAAGCGCGATATCATAGTCCGCGCCCTCTTCGCCGTCTTCGCTGTTTAAAAGCACACTAAGCTGAGACATCGCATCAATGCCGTTGTCAGCCGATGCAGCTTTTCCGCTGACGGACAAGGCAATGTCAGACTCGACAAAATCTGCGATATCATAATAATATGTATAAGCGCTCATCGCTTCTGCTTCACTCTCAAAGCTAAGCAGATATACTCCGTCATACTCGGAAATAACATTCGTGTTCCAGGTAAAAATAGACTTGTTATCCGTGCCTACCAGCAAACGCTTGTTTGAAAAATCAATGCTTTCAACGAGACCGTCGTTAAAATAAAGATGGTCAAACGGCATCGAAACCGATCTGTATTCATTTTCCTCCGGAGCCTCTATGGAATCATACTCATCTTCCAAAGCTTCATTATGTTCTTCGGTGAATTCCTCCGCGACGCCGCTCGGATTATCATCTCCAAGCCAATCGTCCCCCTCTGCTAAAGCCGTGAGCGGAACATTCTGAAAACCTATGAGCAGGCTCAGAAATATCGATGCGATTCTTTGTGTGTGAGTCTTTTTATTCATGATCTCTTCCTCCCAGGATGCATGGGCGAGCAGCGGTCATAGACCGCGACCAGCCAGGCGATATATTAATATATTCTTGCTAAACATAAAATTCGGTAAATCTTACAAAAAATACTATAATTCCATAATAAAAATAGTCATATATATCAAATATATCATATATGATAAAAAAATTCAATAGGTGTTCAGCTTTTGTTACATAAATTTAATATTTTTACAAAAAAATCCCCTTAAAGCGGTCTTATGTTTCCGCTTTAAGGGAATTATTTCAGCTATCGGATAATTGATTTACCGTGTCTGTACAAAATGCGCAAGGCCTCCCGGCATGACGTCATAAATACGATAATTTCCGTTCGGTCCAACTATGGTGCTTTCGTTAGGCCCCGGTAAACAGAATCCCATGGATATACCGTTGCCGCCAGTTCCGTTCGCATGATTGAGGACTCCCCCATACCAATTGCCGGATGTATGATTTACCGTTTTACAATATAACGAACGTGTCCATGTATTTGCTGTAGAGCCTTCTTCAAAACCAAACTTTGATGAGTCTGTTTTATCCGGTGCTACCCGCAGTATTTTCTGACTTTGATATGCCGCGCCTTCATTCGGCCGCATATAAGCATCATTTTCCTCAGGGGTAAGAAGTTCACTTGGATATAACTCACTTATAGAAGGTATCCAGAGTCGGTCGTACGTCGTAACATTATTGCCACCTTTATCGTTGTAAACAGTATCTGATTTAACAACTTTGGCAACAATGCTGTCCTGTAATTCCTGAGGGAAACCGCCTAATATACTCTGTCTGTACGTCAACAAAGCATGACCTGAGGGCGCAGGTTCCTTCTTGCAGCCATTCAGCGTGTTGCGGCTGACAGAATCAGGCCATCCTCCGCTTGCGGCTCCGGCGTATATTCTTCTATATGCGTCTTTGAGCGAGCGGAAGAATGTGGCTACGCCATCACCGGACCAATTTTTAACCTGCTCCCATTTAAATGAGGTGGTTATATCAGCATTCGGACGATGAATCTGTGTGGAAAAATGTATCTCAACTCTATGCGTGCATCCGGTCTCCAAGCACTTGCTAAACACATACGGATTTTTCTTGCTCCAGTATATAATTTCTTCCCATGATAAATCATGGATGCACAAATCCGTAATATCAGCTTCAGGATCGTCTTTTCTGTTTGCGGAAGTATGCTTCGTAAAGCTATTACGATAGTCCTTACCGGTTGCAGGTCCAAATGTTAAACCGGCAGTTTTATAGTCTGTTTCACCAAGACTGTCCGGCGCTTGGTCCAGATCAGCATTGGGAGCATATTTATCCTGTTCAATACCGTAAATGCGAACAGCATAATATATGACATGCGCTTCATCCCATTGTGCCTTAAACGTAATATTTTTACCGTCCTGAGCCATATCCGGGGTAATTGTTACCGTTTCGCCGCGATACCACACCTTACCGCTTTCATCGCCTTCAAGAACCCATCCGCTGAAATCATGCCCGTCATAGATAGGATCATCGGGGAAGGTAAACGTTGTTCCGGCTTTTTTATTATTTTCTTCAATCGTCTTAGCGCCTGTTTCCGTGGTACCATCAGTGCAATCCAGAATAATATTATATCGCTCGGAATATGTAAGCTCGATCTCTACCTGGAAGGTATCGCTTACCGTTATACCGTTCTCAGTACGCGTCACAGTAATAGTCTCGCCCGTATTGCCGGATTTACCGCTTACTGACGGAATATCAAGCTCAACCTCGCTTAATGTCAATCTCGCCTCCGTACCATCGTCATAGATTGCAATGATAATCAGGTCGTCATCCTTAAAGGTGTATTCTTCTGTATCAGGATTATACCCTTCAATATAACCGTGATCATAACGCATATTTTCATCCGAGATCGGCGTAGGACCGACATATGTTACACGCAGTGCCGTAAGCTTCATCTTCGACTTCACAATATTGACTATATTTGAACCGTCGCTCTCTTTTTCATACTGCTTCATCTCGTTCACGTACGTTACTTCAGCGTGATCTTTACCGTCTGTCAGATCGGCAACAGCCTTATTCGCGCTAAGGTCAACCTCAATAATATTCTCATCGTTATCACCCTCGCCAATCTTTATGAGATTATAACGCGTCGATTCGAACTCGTAAATATCATACTCATGGTCAGCATCAACGGTAAAGGATACCGAACCTGTAAGCTGCAGCTCTGACAGGGTGATTGATTTTGTATAAACCCTGCCGGTGTCCTTATTTGTAACAGTGAATATAAACGTCGGGTTTCCGAATTCCTTATAGGCTTCGTTGATCTCTTTGTTTATCGTTATCGTTGCTTTACCCTTTTCGTTTTCAACCTTTAAAACCTGCAGCGTCTGCGAGCTTTCCAATGTTACTGAAAAACGGATCGGATCGGCAAGCTTTGAATAACCCCCAGGCGCTACAGTCTCCTGCAGATAATAGCTGCCCTGCTTAAGCTCCGAAATAGTCACCTGACCATTTTCATCTGTAACAATCCTATTATCCTCCCGGTCGGTCTCATAATCCTCGCCGGCAATCATCTGCTGACCGCTTATGTCAAATAAATCGAACTCAGCGCCGGGAAGGAGTATCTCATTATCCTCTTTGTCAACCTTTACAAGCTGAACCTTACCCTTTGCACGCTCATCCACGGCCTCAATAAATATCTGATTCTGAACATTGTCGGCGTTGACTGTAAATTCCAGCTTTTCATCTGATACCGCATAGCCTCCCGGAGCAGATTTCTCAATGAAGTAATAATCACCCCATTCAAGGTTTTCAACTGTAAACGAAGCGTCGTCACCTTCGGTAGTAAATTCACCGCGTTTTACATATTGATCTGAGGCAGACAAATCGCTCTTATAAAACAGCTCATAAACCGCGCCCGGAACAAACTGTCCGAAATCATCTTTTTTAACCATCTGAACACTGCCGCGCAAGCGATTGTTTGTCATAGTAACGGTAACAGTCTTATCATAATTATAAGAATTAATCGTAACAGTCATAGAATCAGGCGAATTTATTTCATAACCCGGCGCAGTACGCGTTTCTTTAAAATAATAATAACCGTATTCCAAGTCGCCAACTTCGATTTCGCCCATGACATTGGTTTTCAAATTCGAAGCAACTAACACGTCAGCTCTTTCATCGCCCATCATTCGACGATATAGGTCGAACATTGCGCCTTCAATGAACCCGCCGCCTTGACTATCTCGTTTTACCAAACGAATCTTGCCTAATTTCTCATCATCATAAGCATAAACATGCTTAATAACAGCCGAACCATTATAATCGTCCTGACCGATTGTAAAATAAACCGGCTCTTCATTTAATTCATAGCCCGGCGGCGCTTCTGTCTCTACAAAGTAATATGAGCCCCAAGGAAGATTTGAAATACCTACAGTCGGTGTAAACTCGCCGATAACTACACCGCTCATATCCTCGGTATACTCATACCTTGGCGTAGTAAACACCTGCTGACCATTTGATTTATATAGCTTATACTTAGCAGGACCTATTGTAAGATTAACACCCCTGTCCGCCCATTGCGCATCGTACTTCCAAAGTACAGCCGTACCCGGAATCCTATGGTTCTCAATCTTAATCACATTTTCAGCACTATCAAGAACGATCTCATGCCTACCGGTAATTTTTATATACCCCGGCGGAGCCTCAACCTCTTCCCAATAATATGTACCATACGGTATATTGGACAAGACAATCTGACCCATTGCGTTCATGCTCATCGGCCATTCATAGCCTTCCACTAATTCGCCGCTCTCATCATAAATGTTAAATTTACCTCCGGTAAGTCTCGCGTATATTTCCTCGCCATTGGAATCAACCCTGAGGAGATTATCAGCGTCAACCTTCTGCAATATAAGATTCGCGACACTTTCCTGCAGCGTTACATACGTCGCATTGGAAGGCAGCGAATAACGTTCATCAGACTCATCAAGCGTCAGGTTGTATCCCGTATAGCTGACAGAAAACTGATTGACGGCCATTTTATCGAAAAACGCCTCATCCGACGGAGCACGCATCTTAATATATAACGATACGCTGCCCGGCGCTTTGAGCACGCCCTGAGGCATATCGCTCGTATCCATCTTAACAGCTATTGACTTTATTTTGGTTTTGTCAATCTGTGTCCAGTCATTATCAGGAACCTCATGCCAACCTTCGGTTGTCAAACCCGCAGGCTTTTGCCCATCCTGAGCAGTAGTGGATTTTTTCATCATATCAGGGTCTTCTGAGTAATAATAGCTCACAATTCCGCCCTGATTTATCAGATCGGAAGCATCAACATCCACAAACGTGCCCTGCCATTCAGAAGGAATATTGACCGTCTCATCCTTGCCATCACCCTCAACTGCAATGTCCGCTCCCTGTTCGATACTGTCATAAAAAACAATATTTGCTGCGGAATTGGCGCCCAAGTCATAATCAAGACGATATGTATAATACGAATTTGCGGCCTCTTCCTCACTCATCTCCGGCTTATAAGCACGGGTAACAGCCTCTGTCACATAACCGTCTGTATAAGCGCTCTCAACATATTTACTTACGCTTTCATTCCACTCAGAAGCAACCTGATATACTGTACGCGACGTTGACGAGCGCACAAGATAATCTGACCGCGAACCGTCATGGTCAATATCAAATTCATCAAGCATCAGATTGTTGCCTGTAATTCGATCAAGACCTTCGTCATTAATTGTAAGGTATGAATAAGCGGTATATAACGAACCATGCGTCTTGAAATTCGGTATTGTCAGATAAACAGGAAGTTCAATCTCAATCTCGGTTTTTGCACTGATCTCAAGCGGCGCCTGCGTCAGGTCAAAATCGAACACAAGAACTCTGTGCCCGTCAACAATATCCTCGGATATTGTCACGTATTTAGCAAGGTCTGCCGGCAGCCCGCTTGCCTCAAATAGTCCTGAACCGTTAACGTTGATATCGTTATAATCAAATGACACACCGTCAGGAATGACAACGTACATTGAAAACTTTTCAAGAGAACCCGGATCATCAGCCTGTATTGTGCCTGTTGCTTTTATTGTTGAATTATAGTACTTGCCGTCAAACTTATATTCATCCATCGCAATATTCGTGTTCATGTTTGTGGTCGAACTGCGAAGATAAATATTATGATAGTCACGAACCAGTGTATCTCCGTATAACTCCCGGTCTCGATCTTCTAATACAGCGCCATATGAACCGGCGTAGCTGCCGCCAACGAGAATATCACTCTGACCGTTATACATCGCGCGGATATAACCGAAATTCACGAAATAATCCTCGTGACTCACGCGCTCCATCGGATCAAGCTGCGTCTGCTCTTCCCAGTCAAAATGCAGTGAAACACCTACCTTTATCTTAAAGTCAACACTGCTATTCAATTCATGTACAAGCACATATACAGCTTTATATTCCTCACCGAGCCGTATAGTCTGCGCAGCCTTAGCATTGCCCGTGCCTGCTAAAACATAGTCTTCAAACTTCGAATCCTGAGTTTTTGCTCCGTAAACCTCGTAATCATAATCTCCGATAGAAGGAACTGAAACATATTCAATATGATATTCATCATCACGAAACGCTCTGATTTCTCCCGAACCGGTTACTATAGCAAGCTTATCATCACCTAGCACCATATCAAATGTGCCACCCTCCGGAACAAGCCCCGCACCCGGCGCTGCAACTAATGGTCTGATAGCATACTCGTTATTTTTCTTTCTTTCTTCCTGAACCTCAGCGTATGTAGGACCGTTTTTAATTGCGGGAACGGCATTTTCCAATTCCTCTTCATTTAACGGCTCCTCTGCCGATATGGCAGCAGCCTCATCTTCTTCACTGTAACTCGGAATAGAACGACCCAATAACGAATACTCAATTATCGTATTATTATAAAGATTCACAGAATTTAAACGCCGCTGATACGGAGAAGCGGGATAAGACGGACCCGTTTTCTCAAAGCCGTAGCCCATACCATTGTAAACAAAGCTATATTTTTGAATTGTTAATTCAATAGAATCATCAACACATTCATGCTCGCCGGCTTCTTCAATCCATTCAGTCTCGTCATTGTAAAGACGGCTTAAATGTCCATTAAACTTAATTGTTTTACCATCAGCCTTATCTGTCTTCACACCAAAGCGGAATGACTCTATAGAAGAATTGTTTGTTATATCACCGCTTTTATCCTGCCACATATAAAACCCATAGTGACCCGTAGCAGGATCATAAACCGGTTCAACACCCTCAAATATGAAGTCATCAATTGTCAGATCCTCAGGTATGTCAAACCAGACATAATAGCTTGAACGATATAAGCCTCTGGCTAAATAATCAACAGTAAACAAATTGTCAATATTATACCACGTATAATCCTTGTCAACAAGACCCCACTCTTTATTATTAATTTTACTGTATGACATATCAATACGATATCTGTCACGAACAGATGTGAACTCATATGTTATCGGCGGCAGAGTAATGCTTTTGTTTGTCTCGCCTGAAATACTGAACTCAGGCGACGCTTCAAAATGGAAATCGTTTCTGTCATCTCTTGCGTTCAGAGTCCACATAAACTCAAAACCGCCGTTCATTGATTTGTCTTTACTTACAGTAAACTTATTGGTAAACGTATATGTACCGGTAAGAGGATCATGTGTATAATCCCACAAAGAATCCGCGTTATCCGCAGCATTCGCCTGGGCCTTAATCATACCGCCTCTGAGCGCCGCATCAATACCCTGAATGGTAAACATGAGCTCACCCGGCTGATACTCACGGTCGGCGTTGTCTATTCTGTATGTAATATACAGCTTCGGCTGCTGCTGTTCCGGCTGTTCAGCATTCCACTCAAAATCTCTTGACATTGTCGACCACGCAACCTCGACTCTCCAGCCCTCCAGATAGTTAGAATAGAGATCCTCTTCCGCTGTAATCTTTATTTCACTTAACGGGAGCGATACTATTGTCATTATTACAGACAAAATAAATGAAAACCATTTTCTGAAAACATGTTTTTTCATAATCGCTCTCCTTTCCTATCGGCGGCCCATAAATTCTGTCCAGCACTCTTGCCATGACGGAAATTCATTACCGTCTTTATCAAGCACCTGAACAGATTCCGCCGATATAATAATATCAAAATCCTGAACAGCTTTCGCGTCCTTAAAATTCGCATTAACGCTGCGAATTAAATATGCGGTCAGCTCACCCGGCTTAAGAGGTATGTCATAATAATAATATCCTCCCAATAACGGATCTTCGCTTAACGGGATATAAACCCAATGGTATTTATCCTTATTCTCAGCTAAAAAATCACGATATTCCGTAGCCTTAACCCAACGCGTATCATCAGGCTCCGTCAGAACCTCAGGTGACAAAAACGCGTTCTCCTTCACCGCAGAATCAGAGAAATCGGCAAACACTCTCACATAGCAGTCCACATTTCCGGTATTCTCAATCTGAACCTCCTTCGTAAAGATATTGTCACCTTCCGTAAGCTCTGACGGCGGATTATAGTTCTCCTCTATGTCGATATTGTTGCGTCCGATAGTGAACTCGTTATTCAACTGACCCATATCCGTTAAATATGCATATGTACCAAAGGTTCCTGCTGCAGCAATTGCGGCAACAGCTGCTCCGATAAGAATATACTTCCTACGCTTCACTGCCGAAAGCCCCCTTTCTTACCCATACAAGCGCCGCGATGATTAACAGCGCGCCAAGAGATATCGCAATTTCATTAAATCCCTTTCCGCCTGTTGCCGGTAAATTAACTTCATCTTCAGTATAAACATCAAATATCCACTTAGTATGTGTTCCCAACAAGCTAAACCGGTTCTGCAGCCATGTCGGAACTGAAACAGTAAAATCATAGACTTTCTCGGAATTTAATCCGAATTTCCCCAACGAAACAGGGTTATCAATTACAGTTGACATCGGACCGTTAAATACAACATTACCATCATTATCCGTAATTGTCAGCGTTAATGTCGAGATCAACTCGTCATCCGCGTCTGACTCAGTGGAGAAAAAAATCTCCACTGACAGGTTATATTTATCCGTGACCCGGAACTGACCGGTTACGGTATCTCCGGGCATCAGGTTGCGCCAATTCTGAAAGAAATCATCTTCGCCGTCTTCGCTGTCAACCATCCTCACCAGTCCTTCGGCTCCGCCTCTGAATTCGATTGCAAACTCAGCATCATCCTCTTCGCCGAAATCATACGGTTCGTGATGTTCACAGTATTCTATCAATGTACCATTCCACGGGTCAACATCATCATCAAAATTCGGAGTGAAATTCTTCGACTGCACAGCTTCCGCCGTTATGTACAAATCAAATCCAAGATCCGAAACCTCGTTGCCGAAATTCGGCACCCTGAATCCTTCAATAAACTCAGCATACTTACCATTCGGCACCGGTTCTAAATAGTACCAGTAATCACCGACACGCTTCCACTTCTCAGGATTTGACAAAACGAGCATACTCGTATCCATTGCAACGCCGTTTCCCTGTGAATCCCATTCAGCCGTAACACGAATCCATGCCTCTTCGGCCTCATTGTGAACCTGAACGACCTTGTCGACAGGCTGACCGGGAAGAACAGTCTTTGGATTCACCATATCATAAGGTGTTTTACGATCCCCTTCTAACTCCTTAATCGAAATTCTGATATCGCCCGTCTTAAGATTATTTGTAACCTCAACATGACCGATATTTTTAGCGGCAAAAATCGCCGGCGACAAATTCGCTGTGACTATAGCCGCAGCGGCTAAGCCGAGCAAAAGCTTTTTAAAACTGATCACGGCTCATCACCGCCCTTCTCTGGTTCATCAGGCTCTGACGATTCCTCCGCCGGGATCTCCGTATATTCCGCCGTAACAACATCAACACCTGCATAAAGACCATAAATCGTCCTGAGTGTTTGTGCATCAAGCGTTGCATTCTCATCAAATACGCCATTGGGGAACAGCTTCTCTGTAAGATCATCTCCGTTCACATCCGTCAGATACTGTGCCTGAATAGCGTAAAACTCCAGCTTAATATTATAATCTCCCAAAAGTGTACCTTCGACAAAATTCTTTAGCTGTACTTTATCAAACAGCGTATCCGTCTTCGTCATTTCGGCCCACTCAGCATCATCGGGATGCAGAACATTTGAAATATGACCTTCTGACGTACCCAGCGCTTTTTGATAACCGAACAAATATGTATTATAGCTTCCGGCCTCTGCACCGTCTGTTTTACTCAGCAAAACCCAGTTGCCGTCGTGCTCTACATCATTAAACTGTGTTCTATGCTCACTGTCAGGAACATCCTTCGACTTAAGCCAGAATATCTCATCCGTCACTTCATCGCCCTTTGTGCCATCATCATTTACTGCCGTAAACGTATCAACAGGCACCTGCAGCTTTATAAACACAACCGCTTCGGTATTACCGTTATTGGCAATCTGAGGGTCCTTCGGCACTTCCTCATTTGGAACAAAAGGATCCTCGGGATCCCAATTCGGCTCATTTGGAACAATCTCAACATTTCCGAACACAAACGAATTGTACACCTCTGTTTTATCTGTGAAATAAGCCAGTGTGCCGCCGATTACAATGCTTGCGACTAACGCACCGGCCATGATGAGACCAACATACCGCCATTTAATCTTATTCGTCTTCACGACATCTGCTCCTCCCACGTTTCTTATTAATCATACCCCCGATATCCGGGATAACATTTATCACTATTAATATTGTCAATATCACTATTGCCATCCGCCCCCTCAGCACAGATAATATATATCCTAAAAACGGAATATGAAGCGCGTACACGCCTATTATCTGCTGTTTAGATACAATTTTAAGATCCGGTGAACGGTTCGCATCGCCCTGCAATATATATCCGTCCTCTGACACATCCGCAACACGATGCGTCACTCTGACAGACTCCGACATCTGATATGTAACAATATCGCCTGTTTCGGGCGACTTGCTGCGGCTGTTTACATAAACAACAGAACCAACCGGCAGAGCCGGCTCCATTGAACCTGACAGCACAATATATGACGGATACCCAAAAAATCCGGGGATTATTTCCAAGGCGGCAATTAAAATCACAAGCCCTGTCAAACACCCCGCCGTTATCCGCCAAATTTTAAAAAATCTGCCTATATCTTGTCTTTGTTCCATTTATTTCAACTCACAACCATCTCAATTTATGTCACATATAGTAATTATATCAAATTAAACAGAAAAATCAAGCATTTTTCAGTTTTTTTGTGTAAATTGAGTATTTTTTCCTCTTTTTTTTGAAAAAACATTTTTTCCTACCCGGCGGAAAAATCCGTTTTCTATGTGCTTATTGATTTCAGCACCGATAAGCAGCATATACATACAGAAATACATCCACAGCATGAGAAGAACAATTGCCGTAAGGCTTCCGTAAAGCACTGAAAATCGCGAAAATTGTTCAATATAAACCGAAAACAAATATGAAAATACCATCCAGCCCACAGCGGTTGTAACCGCTCCGATAATTTGTGACCGGAATCTGATTTTTCTCTGAGGGAGCAATGTATAAATAGCGGTAAATGCTAATACGAACAAAACAAAGAAAATCGGAAATTTAAGGGTCAATATCAGCCTGAGCGGGTAATATATCACTACATTCTCCGGGCTTATAAAAGACATGAGCGAATTTCCGAAAACGAGCACAATTATGCTGCCGATAAGAACGGCTAAGAAAACAATATTATAAAACAGTGACGCCAGTCTTGCCGCGAACCAGTTGTACATACGCACATATCCGTAAATCTGATTTATTCCGCAGTATATCGACATCGTTCCGCGCGAGGAGGACCATAAAGCAGTGATTACCGTAATCGACAACAGCGCCATTGACTCCGAGCGATAGAAAACCTCTGTTATTATCTGTGAAATATATATTGAAACCTGGAGAGGAAATGCCGCCTCAATCGTATTTGTCACTGCGTTTACATCTACATTCACAAAATATTTCAGACACAATATTACTAACATAAGAAACGGAACAGCTGAAAGCATGGTAAAAAATGCGGCCTGTGCAGCGTACTGACCCACATAATCCTTCCGCATATCATCAACAAATCTTATGAGCATTCGTAAAAATTCTCTTACTCGCGGTGCTCGCCCGCCTCTTTTCATGATAAAATCATTCCACACAGAGTCAATATTATCCTTCAAATGATCAAGCATCATAAAACAACCTTTCGGATATAATCTTTTTTAAATTATATCAGTTATTTTATGAATAGTCTACTGCTTTTTAGATTAAAATTTCTTTAAATTTTTATTTCATTTAACAATCACTATACCGGCAGGACTTTCCATGCGCCGTTCATATTCCGAAGCTATGGAATGAACAGCGTTATCGGTTCTGCCCTTTTGCACAAAGCATATTATACCGCTTTTGCATATTCTTGCCGCGAAAACGCCGTCTGTTTCCATAGCGATCCTGATAGCGGCTACCGATTCGCGCGGCGGTGAGAAGAGCATTTCTATTGTCCGCTCGGATTCATTAACCATATCAAACAGCACCTCGATCCGACATTCTCTTAATGCCTCCGCTGCCGCGATAATTCTCCTTGTTTCGCTGCTCCTGAAATGCTTTATACTTTCCGTATCCGTCCTGAGCCGCTTCTTTCCTGTACGTATAAGCATTACGTTCACGTCTGACAGCGGCAGAGGGATCTGACGAGCCGTACTGTGGCTTACATACGCGCAATAGCCGTTACTCCCGTATCTGTCACATATCGCAACAACACCGCCGGGCTGCGCAATGCTTCTTCCCCTGTGCATTCTGTGAAGGAGCTTATCAACCGTATAATCCACCGTCTCCTTCATACCGTCAATATTCTGCAGATCCTGCTTATATAAGATCTGCGCCCCCATGCCGC
The DNA here is from genome assembly GCA_022509005.1 of Oscillospiraceae bacterium. Taxonomy (GTDB): domain Bacteria; phylum Bacillota; class Clostridia; order UBA1381; family UBA1381; genus Ornithomonoglobus. The sequence continues at coordinate 24,931 of JAFLUC010000008.1, forward strand.
TGTCTGTAAAATGGACATAGCACACATTTGAATCCGAATTCATTATTCTTAATACATCCCCACAATTTCTTCCATATGCCCTCACCCCGCATCCCATTGAAAATGCCAGCATATGCGAACCGCTGTCCATCAAAACACACGGCATACCTGTCCGTTCAAAAAATAACTGCCCTGTAGTCTCGCCATATCTGCTGTAAAAATCCGTTTTCAGATCTATTGATACCTCTGTGTACATAAAATTCCTCCATCAAATTCTCATAATTTAAGTTTAACCAATAAAACGGTTGACAATTCGTTAAAAAGTCTGTATAATATATCCATAAAATCAAATTGAAAGGTCTGATTATTATGGCAGAGACTAAAGAATATATTTTAACCGTCGAGGGTAGAGCAAAGCTTGAAGCGGAGCTTAACCAGCTCGTTACGGTTACACGTAAACAGGTTTCGGAGAAAATAAAAGAAGCGCGTTCCTTCGGCGATCTCTCAGAAAACGCTGAGTATGACGCTGCTAAAAATGAGCAGGCGGAGGTTGAATCAAGAATCCAGACAATTGAGCATATGCTTAAATATGCAAAAGTTGTTGATGTTGAGTCAAACGATATCGTTACAGTAGGAAAAGTAGTTACTCTCCGCTTCCACGGTGAGCTGGCAGAGCTTATGGATATGGCAGGCGAACAGACTTATACAATAGTAGGCACATCGGAAGCCGATCCTAATGAGAACAAGCTCTCCTATGAGTCACCTATAGGCGCCGCTTGTATCAACAAATCAGTCGGCGATGAGGTTGAGGCTGAAACTCCGGCAGGCATTGTGCAATTTACAATCATGAACATCGAGAAAACTCAATAATTGACGTTATACCGCGCCGCATGGCGCGGTATTTTTCTGCCCTGCCCATCATATGCTTTATTATGGGGGGCGATATGATTTGAAAAATGTTTTTATTGCGGCTTACGCTTATATAGCGGCGCTTATCGGCGCGGGCTTCGCCTCCGGGCAGGAAATTTTATGCTATTTTAACCGGTTCGGGAAATTCGGCTTTTGCGGCGTGATAATTTCCGTGCTGCTTTTTTCGGTTTTTGCCTATATAATTTTTTATACGTGCATAAGGATAAAAACAACATCCTTTGATGATTTTCTCTCCGTATTTCCCGGCAGACACACATCCGCGATATTCCGCTGTATTACCGGAGTTTTCTCTTTTGCAGTTTTTGCCGTTATGCTCGCGGCATTCGCCGAGATATGCGCATATACTATCGGCATACCGCAAAAAATCGGCGCGCTCATAGCCGCGGCAGCCTGCGCGGTAATTTTATGCCATGGTCCTGACGGTATAATAACCCTTAACGGAATAATAGGAATCATGCTTGCAATAGGAATTGCATACTGCTGCTTTTACATACTCCGCTATCGTGAATTTCACGTTTTTTCATACAGCGGAGAAGTGACCGGAAATGCGCTCATTTATTCCGGCTACAATCTCGTTACGGTTCTGCCCGTTCTTGTTGTTACAAGCCGAAGGCTGAACAGCGGAACCGACGCGGCTGCATCATCCGTAATTTCCGGCATGGTATTATTTATTCTGATGTCTTTAATATTCTGTATTCTTGCAATGTATGACGGAAAAATAAATCTCGGTGAATTTCCTATGCTCACGATGGCTTACCGCCAAAATAAACCCTTCGGACTTTTCTACGGGCTGCTGCTTGGCGCGTCTATTGTTACAACACTGCTTTCATCTGCCGAAAGCGTTTCTGAGGCATTTGCGCTTAGAAAAAAATATATAAAAGCAGCTACTGTATCAGCTCTTGCATATATGCTCTCGGGCGCGGGATTCGGAACGCTTGTTGATACAGCATATCGAATCACAGGCATTATCGGATTTGTTATATGTGGTATCGTTTTAGTATTATGTATAAAAACTATTTTAAAGTCAAAAATCAGAGATATTTGAAGATTTTTAGTGTAAATATGAGATATTTTATATTTTTATTTAATTTTTAAACTTTTCTTGATTTGATTAATGGTATTCTTTATGGTAATATAATAAGGTCGTAGAGAAACGGGATGTAGCGCAGTTTGGTAGCGCATCTGGTTTGGGACCAGAGGGCCGCAGGTTCGAATCCTGTCATCCCGACCAAAAATACAAGCTGGTGTAGCTCAATTGGCAGAGCAGCTGATTTGTAATCAGCAGGTTGCGGGTTCGAGTCCCATCACCAGCTCCATATGGGAGAGTTCCCGAGTGGCCAAAGGGGACAGACTGTAAATCTGCTGCTTATAGCTTCGGTGGTTCGAATCCACCCTCTCCCACCAAAAAAAGCACCGTCGTTAGTCGGTGCTTTTTTGGTGCGCAAGTCGCTGGCTTTCTCCCATGCAACCATGGTTTCGTCAATCTATCCCATTTTGCGAAGTGTGATCTCTAAGCTATCCTGATATCGTGCGTTATCCGGCTCTAATTCTACAGCTTTTTGTTTTGCAGCCAAAGCCTCGGCATAGCGGCCCATTTTGTGAAGGGTGACGCCTAAGCTGTGCTGGTATCGTGCGTTATCAGATTCCAATTCTACAGCTTTTTGACTCGAAATTAAAGCGTCGGCATAGCGGCCCATTTCGTGAAGGGTGATACCTAAGCTGTTCTGGTATTGTGCGTTATCTGGTTCCAATTCTATAGCTTTTTGACTCGAAATTAAAGCGTCGGCATAGCGACCCATTTCGTGAAAGGTGACACTTAGATCGTCCTGATAGAGAGCGTTATCTGGCTCCAATTCTACAGCTTTTTGTTTTGCAGCCAAAGCCTCGGCATAGCGGCCCATTTCGTGAAGGGTGACGCCTAAGCTGTCATGGTATCGTGCGTTATCTGGGTCCAATTCTACAGCTTTTTGACTCGGAATTAAAGCGTCGGCATAGCGGCCCATTTCGTGAAGGGTAATACCTAAGCTGTCCTGATATCGTGCGTTATCCGGCTCCAATTCTACAGCTTTTTGTTTTGCAGCCAGAGCCTCGTCATAGCGGCCCATTGCGTGAAGGGTAATGCCTAAGCTCTCCTGATATCGTGCGTTATCCGGCTCCAATTCTACAGCTTTTTGCAAAGCAACCAAAGCCTCGTCATAGCGGCCCTTTTCGTGAAGGGTGATACCTAAGTTCTTCCAATAGAGAGCGTTATCTGGCTCCAATTCTACAGCTTTTTGTTTTGCAGCCAGAGCCTCGTCATAGCGGCCCTTTTCGTGAAGGGATCCACCTAAGTTGTTCTGATATCGTGCGTTATCCGGCTCCAATTCTACAGCTTTTTGAAAGGCAGCCAAAGCCTCGTCATAGCGGCCCATCTTGTGAAGGGTGACGCCTAAGCTGTTCTGATAGAGAGCGTTATCAGGATCTCTTTCAACAAGGCTCTGTTCGATTGTCAACGCTTTATCATATTTGCCAGCTTTGTGTAGCGTGACAGCGGTTCTATACATGCTCAACAATTCAGATTTATCAGTAACCTGACGGATTGCCTGATCAATGTCGGATTTTTTGTCTTCATCGGAAGAAGAGTCACCGCCGTCAAAAGCTTCCGCCTCGCTGGAATATTTTTCGGTAAATTCATCAATAGAAATAGATAGAGATTGGTAACGTCTTTTAGCATCAGCCAGAAAAACCTCCTCATTAGGCATGACATACTCAAATTTCGTTCCTATCAGATATAAGGTCTTATCAAAACCGTCGTGCTCAATTACATATCCGTTTGCCTTATTCACAAATTCAAGGATTTTCCCGGTCAAAGAATTGGTCTTATACAACATCCAATATGGAAATCTCCACGTACCATCTTCAAACTTCTCGCTGTTTTTAATCAAAAAATCCATCAGGCTTTTATCATTTCCAGCATACCCAATAAATACCGGATGATACTCTGAAAAGATAACGTCCAGAGATTTTTCCCAGTTTTCATGAAGCTTCTCCAGTTCTTTGGTCTGGCTTTTAGGGGCCAGCAAAAGATCTCGGTGGATTTTGACGATAGTAGGGCGGGTGGTATGTTTCAGTATGTAGTGAGCCAGTGCCTCATGCCCAATGACCAGAGGTATTTCCTGGGAGTAGTAATTGACAGCATCTTCTATCAGATGGTCAAAATTTGTTGTAACAACAACATTATGCGGCGTCTTTGTCAATAGATGGGCAAGCATAACATAGCCTGCACTTGGTTTAGCATGCTCCATGAGCTTTTCCAGATAATTATAACCGTCACCTGGCTCTCTGCTGAATCTCCGGTCATAGTACTGACTATAAAAGCTATATTTATTCTCGTCCGTTATGCCCTTGTCCGATTTCCACTTCAGATGCCCTTCGCGGTTGCGAACTGTGAGTTCCTTGTCCCAAGCATCCACAAGCTCCTGACCGGATTTGATTCCGGAGGACCTTGAGGCACCGGCACCAAGCACAAAGCAGAATTTACGCTGATGTGGTCCTTTAGATACATCTTTCATCTCGTCAATAAAACCGGATAAAGACAATGACTCGTAGTTCATTTTACTCACTCCATTCATTTTTTATCTATAATGTTACCCTTTATGCCATTTCAGTTTGCCATTTACACAGAACACAGCATAGTATTTATTTTATCTGATTTATAGACTATCTTTTATTTCTTAAAATTCAATTATCATTTCTTCTGTTAGGTATCTCATCAACAATTCTATTATAGCATTTATTGGCTATTTTGGCAAGCCTCTTTATGATTTCACTTCCTTAATAAGCTCTTTTCATAAGGACAAGATGCGGAAGCGAATGACGTTATCTATGCAGGATTGGAAACATTGTGCTTCATGATTAAAATGGTCTTAGAAAAAGGACTGCAACAAAATTATTCCTAAATTATTTTGTTGAAGTCTTTTTTAATGAATTATTTTATATCGGATTGAATATTTCTTATATTTATGATATTATAATATTAATTTCATAAATATCTGCAAATTAAACGGATAAAGTGAGGATAAACAGGAAATGAAAAAATTAATCGGAACTCTGATAGCATCATCAACATTATTGTTTGCCGGATCGGCATTAGCTATGGACTATCCGGCAGAAATTGCCGAGCCTTCCGCGGCGATAGTTACGGTGGACGGCAAGCCCGTGGACTTCTGCGCGTATAATCTGTACGGAAGCAATTATTTTATGCTGCGCGACGTTGCAATGTCTCTCGACGGCACAGACAAACAGTTTAATGTGGTATGGGATAACCGTATACAGCTTACACAAAATGAACCATATGAGCCGATAGGCCAGGAGTTTTCGCAGTCAGCAGATTCAGCGGAAGACGCGTATCTCTCCATTCCGGAAATCAGGATTGACGGAAACGACAAAATAACGCTCATCGGTTATAATATAAACGGCAGCAATTATTTTAAAATCCGTGACATTGCAAGAATTTTTGACTTCGGTGTTTACTATGAAAACGGCACGCTTGCGATTGACACAACAAAGTCGTACACGCCTGAAATGCCCTATGAACAGCAAGGGGAGTTAATCGGAATGGCATATGAGGCAGATTTTGCTCTGTTTATTAACGATATGCCTATCGTATCATATTATTCGACAGCCGATACCGCATACAACGAGGAACAGCTCACGCGTGTGTGTGAAACTCCAAGTATAACAAATCTCTATATAGATGCGCTTGACCTTGAAAATTACGGCTTTGACATTACGGAAACCGAAGGAGTTATACAGCTTAAACGAAACCGTGACAAGACATTCGGTATGCTTGACAGCGCGACTATAAACTCCGCGCCCTCAGACATAACAGAGGCTTACGCGTCAGATAAAAAGGTATATCTTGACGGCTCAGACACGAGGAATATTATTATAAACGGCAGACCGTACATATCTGCGGCAGAGCTTATAAAATACGGCAGCGCCGAATCGGGAAAGGTAACGACAGGCGGAATTCCAAGCCGCATTGAATATGGTGGAGTGAATATTGAATTTCTGCGCAGTGAGCTTGAATCCGCGTATGAATCCGCGGACGGCGAGGAAATCTCCAGAGATTTCAAGAATGAAATCGTGGAGGAGATTAGCTCCATGTCGATCACCGGCGAATATTCATATAAGGCCGATGCCGGTATCGGCAAGCTCAGCTACGAACAGTTTTATTATGAATCAATAGAATATATCGGTGGCTTTGACGGCTATAACTTTGAGGGTACGGGAATATCCCGTCTTGATTACGTTCCGCCGGTTTATACACATTCAAACTACTATACGCTTGAACGTGGTATTTTCCATAACGGAAAGCTTTATGAAGGAATAAGCTATACCGAGCTGCACTCGTCCGCCTATGCAGAAGCCGGCGGCTTGCGCATTGAAGGCTCTATGGGTAACGGCTATAGGCGTCAGGGAAGATTGATTTACAATCAGTTTAACGGTAAATTCCGTTTCGGTTATCGGATTATCCGCGAAGGAACGTTTGAAAACGGCAAGTATGTCGGCTATTACCGTGAATATGACGATAACGGCAATCTGATTTTCGAGGGTGATTACTCGGACTTCGTACAGTAAAAAAGCAAAGAAAAAAGGCGGTGCAAAAATGCTTTTCAACATTTTGCACTGCCTGTTCTTTTATCCCAATATTTCTTCTATCATCTTCGCGAGCGCCGTTGCTTTTTCTTCAAGCACAGCCTGATCCTTGCCTTCGATCATTACGCGAACGAGCGGCTCTGTACCTGATGGGCGGATGAGAACTCTGCCCTCTCCGGCAAATTCTGCTTCAAGCGCCTTGCATGCCTGGGCGATCTGCTCGTTTTCCATATACTTATCCTTGTTTTCCGGCTTAACAACCGCATTAACGAGCACCTGCGGAAGAACTTCAACGATTGAAGCCGCTTCCGATGCCTTCATGCCTGTCTTTTTTAGCACCGCAAGGAATTGCAGCGCGCTTACGAGTCCGTCTCCGGTTGTATTGAAGTCCAGGAATATTACATGACCCGACTGCTCGCCGCCGAGACAGTAGCCCTTATCGAGCATTTCCTCGAGCACATAGCGGTCGCCGACCTTTGTTTTCGGTATATTAAGTCCGATTTTCTCGCCTGCGATAAACAGACCGAGATTACTCATGACTGTTGCGACAAGCGTGTTCTGCTTCAGCGTTCCCTGCTCCATCATATGCTTAGCGCATACAGCCATAATCTGGTCGCCGTCAATCATATTTCCCTTTTCGTCAACGGCGAGCATTCTGTCCGCGTCACCGTCAAACGCAAGACCGATATCAGCGCCGATTGACGTTACATACGCCTTTAAGCTGTCCATATGCGTTGAGCCGCACTTATCGTTTATGTTTACTCCGTCGGGAGTATTATGTATCGCCTCCACGTTTGCGCCAAGCTTATTAAGCGCCTTGAACGCAGTCTGATAGCTTGCGCCGTTTGCGCAGTCAATCGCGATTTTCATTCCGCGAAGATCGCAGTCTATTGTTGAGCACGCGAATGCTACATAATCCTCAACAGCGTTATGGTTTGCGCTTACATATCCGACCTTGCCGTGAGTGGGAAGCTCGTTAAGCTCCTTTTCACCATTTATATATGCTTCAATTTCATCCTCAACAGCGTCTGAGAGCTTATAGCCCTCTGAATTAAAGAACTTTATGCCATTGTATTCACACGGATTATGCGAGGCCGAAATAACAACTCCGGCGTCCGCCTTATAAAGTCTTGTAAGATAGGCCACGGCAGGGGTGGGAATTACTCCGAGCGGTATTACCTTCGCGCCAACACTGCACATTCCCGCGGTTAGCGCCGCTTCGAGCATATCTCCCGATTTTCTTGTATCCTTGCCTATGAGAATTCTCGGTCTATGATCTGTACCCTTAGTGAGAACATATGCGCCGCACTGTCCTACCTTAAATGCCAGATCTGCTGTAAGATCAACATTGGCAACGCCTCTTATACCGTCTGTTCCAAACATTCTTCCCATTATTTTACATCCTTTCTGCGCCGGCTGCCCGCCTCATTATAAGCTGTTTATATATTTCTCGGCTTTACTTATAGCCTTCTGAGTAATCTTCTTTGCCGGACCTCCGATAACCTTCCGGTCGTTAACACATGTCTCCATTGAAACCGCGTCATAAATATCGTCTTCGATTATATCCGAAAAGCTCTTCATCTCCTCCATTGTGAGATCCTCAATCGCCTTGTTATGCTCAATGCAGTAGAATACCATGTTGCCTATAACGGCATGAGCGTCACGGAACGGAAGTCCTTTCTTAACAAGATAGTCAGCCGCATCGGTTGCGTTTGTGAATCCGCCCTTTGCGCCCTCATGCATATTGCGGGTATTGACCCTCATTGTTCTTATCATATCACAGAAAACAGGCAGGCAGAGCTTAACAGTGTCTATACTGTCAAAAATCTGCTCCTTATCCTCCTGCATATCCTTATTATACGCAAGCGGTGTGCCCTTCATCATTGTCAGGAGACCTATTAAATCGCCGTAAACCCTTCCCGTCTTGCCGCGGATAAGCTCCGCGACATCGGGGTTCTTCTTCTGCGGCATGATTGACGAGCCCGTTGAATATGCGTCGTCCATCTCAACAAATCCAAACTCATTGCTTGACCAGAGAATAAGCTCCTCCGAGAAACGGCTCGCATGCATCATCACAAGCGACAGGCAGCTTGCAAGCTCAATCACGAAATCTCTGTCGGAAACGCCGTCAAGCGAGTTCATTGTAACATCGTCAAAGCCAAGCATTTCCGCGACAAATTTACGGTCAAGCGGATACGTAGTTCCAGCAAGCGCGCCCGAACCGAGCGGCATTATGTTTGTTCTCTTACGGCAGTCCACAAGACGAGAATAGTCACGCTTGAACATTTCATAATACGCCAGACAGTGATGCGCGAACGTTATCGGCTGAGCCTTCTGCAGATGAGTATATCCCGGCATTATAGTGTCAATATGCTCTTTCGCAAGCTCTACAAACGTCTCCATGGTTTCGACAAGCATTTCTTCGATCTCTGCCGTTTCATCCATGAGATACATTCTTATATCAAGCGCAACCTGATCATTGCGGCTTCTTCCCGTGTGCAGACGCTTGCCCGCGTCACCGATTCTATCCGTCAGGATTTTTTCTATATTCATATGAATATCTTCGGCATCAATAAGGAATTCAATCTTGCCGTCCTCAATATCATGCAGAATATGTCCGAGCTCTCTTACGATCGCTTCCGAATCCTCCATCGGTATAATACCCTGCCTGCCAAGCATTGTGGCATGCGCGATTGAACCCTTTATATCCTGCTTATACATTCTTTTATCAAATCTGATGGACGAGTTGAAATCATCTACTCTTTGATCCGTAGCCTTTCTGAATCGTCCGCCCCATAATTTCGCCATTGTTTTCCGTTCCTTTCAAGTAAGCTACTGCTATTATATCATGTCTTTTTAGTATTTGCAATATAATTTTTTATTTCCGCTGTTACGGTAAATCTTGTTCTGTTATCCTGTGACTGCGCCTTTATCGAGCCGCCGAATCCGTCACATAAACTTTTGGCTATTGCAAGCCCAAGCCCGTAACCGCCGCTTTCCCGTGCGCGGGATTTATCGGCTCTGTAAAACCGTTCAAACAGGTGCGGAATATCTTCATTGTTTATTGAGCCGTCATTTTCCACATAAAATACCGCTTTGCCGTCTGCTTCATCGAGTCTTACATATACACTTCCGCCCGAAGGTGTATATTTTAATGCATTGTCTATAAGTATTAACACAACCTGTTTAAGAGCAGCAGACGATGCCATGATTTCTATATTCTCCGCTATATCATAGCTGAGATTTATATTATTCTCAAATGCGAAAGCCTCGGTTTCAAGCAGCGCATCATCGCATATTTCAGAAAACGAAACCTTTTGTAATGGCTGCTTTTCCTCATCTAATGCGGCATCAGCCTTAGCAAGACTCAGAAGATCATTTGTGAGTTGAGTCATCCTGTCAGTTTCATCCTTGATATATTCAAGCCATTTTATCTCTGCGTCTATTGTGCTGTCTCGTTTCGACAGCAGCACATCGGTATTCGCGCTTATGCTTGCAAGAGGCGTGCGAAGCTCATGCGACGCGTCGGTAACGAACTGCTTCTGCTTATTATATGATTCCTCAACCGGCTTTATTGCTCTGTTCGCAATAATCAGACTTATAAGGAACGAAATTCCTATTGAAAGAATTCCGGCCGCACACAGAAGAAGTCCCGTAGTCAAGACTATCCGCTTTTCCGATTCGTTTTTTGTAAGGGCTATTATGTACCCGTTTTCAAATTCTACCCGCTTATACGCCCAGCTGTCTACGTCAAGCGTGATTGAACCGTCCGACTTGCCTGATGCGGCAATCTCCTTAAGCTTGTCGCTGTAATCCGGTTCCTCATCGAACATTGAACGCTTTGAAATAATATTTCCGCTTTTGTCACAATAAACGGAAATTTCCATCATAAAGGTGTCATTCCTTTTTCGCTCCATGTCCTCCGGTCTGTCGCCGGGCAGCTCACGAGGTCTGCCCTCCCGCCCGTTAAACGGATCGGGACGCATGATATCATTGCGGCACATTTCGATTGCTCTGTCAAGCCTTCTGCTTATATCATTTCTGACAGAAACATATGTGCTTATCCAAATTCCTCCGAGACATACTATTACAAATAAAATGATAATAATCATATTTGTAAAAAGCAGTCTGTTTTTCAGCTTTTTAAACATACCGTTTCTCCCGTGTACTATTACACTGTTTCCAATTTATAACCTATACCTCTGACCGCCGTTATTTTCACATCCGATTTTATACGTTTAAGCTTCTTTCTCAGAAATGACACATACACTTCAACATGATTTGCCTCAGCCTCCGAATCAAAGCCCCACAGCTTTTCTATTATCTGCTCCTTTGAAGATATTATATTTTTATGTATTATAAGATATTCGAGAAGCTCACATTCCTTTCGCGTGAGAGTGATTTCCGCCGCGCCGCAGAACAGTCTTAAATTTTGCGTGTCAAGGCTCGTTTTACCGCATGATAAGGATGACGGCTCAATGATTCCGCCGCGCCGCCTGCCCAATGCGCGAACGCGCGCAAGCAGCTCCTCGGTATTGAACGGCTTTGTGAGATAATCATCCGCGCCCGCGTCAAGACCGATCACCTTATCGGAGATTTCACCCTTTGCCGTAAGCATAATCACCGGAACATTCATATTTTCACGGCGAAGCTCCTTCAGAATCGAAATACCGTCAATCTTTGGAAGCATGACATCAAGGATTATAACATCATATATCCCCGAAAGAGCATCGTCAAGCCCCGCTTCGCCGTCATTATCGCTGTCAACTGTATAATTCTGCTTCCGCAATAGCTGAACAAGTGCCTCGCACAGCCGTACTTCATCCTCTATAACAAGAATACGCATTATAAATATCCTCTCATTTGATTAGTTTTATCTCATTATATCATACCATATATTATTTTTCAATAATTATGAATAAACTATAAATTATTAGCACTCTCTTTAATCGAGTGCTAATTTCTTGTTGACTTTTAGTCTTAACGGTGTTATAATTTTTTTACAATAATTTGTAATAGGAGTGTTTTATTATGGCAAAGGGAAATATTTCAGTAAATTCGGAAAACCTTTTCCCCATTATAAAAAAATGGTTATATTCAGATAAGGATATATTTTTAAGAGAGCTTGTTTCAAACGGCTGTGACGCTATAACCAAGTTCAAAAAGATAACGCTTTCGGGCGAGGCTGAGGCGGACGATAATTATAATGTAACTGTTACGGTTGACAAGGAAGCAAAGAAGCTTATCATAAGCGACAACGGTATCGGTATGACAGCGGATGAAATTGATAAGTATATCAATCAGATCGCGTTCTCGGGCGCAACGGAGTTCCTTGAAAAGTACAAGGACGAAAACGACGCCAACGCCCAGATCATAGGCCATTTCGGACTCGGCTTCTACAGCGCGTTTATGGTTTCGGATTCGGTTGAGATCGATTCTCTTTCGTATCAGTCCGGCGCAAAGGCTGCAAAGTGGACATGCGACGGCAGCATGGAATTTGAGCTGAGTGACGGTGCACGCCGAGAGCGCGGTACTACTATCACGCTCAATATTGCAGAGGACAGCACGGAATTCCTCGAAATCTTCAAGGTTCGTGAGATTCTTAATAAATACTGCTCATTCCTGCCTGTTGAAGTATACCTTAAAGACTTAAACGAAAAGGAGCCTGAGGTTAAAGAGGGCGAAGAAAAGCAGGCACCGAAGCCGATCAACGAGATAAATCCGCTCTGGATGAGAAAGCCTTCGGAATGTACTGATGAGGATTACAAGGAATTTTACAGAAACGTGTTCATGGACTTTAACGAACCACTGTTCTGGATTCATCTTAATGTTGACTATCCGTTCAATCTCAAGGGTATTCTCTACTTCCCGAAAATCAATCATGAATTTTCCGGTATCGAGGGGCAGATCAAGCTGTTTAATAACCAGGTGTTCGTTGCCGATAATGTAAAAGAGGTCATTCCTGAGTTCCTCATGCTCTTAAAGGGCGTAATCGATTGTCCTGATCTTCCGCTTAACGTATCAAGAAGCTTCCTGCAGAATGACGGATATGTGAAGAAAATTTCAAACCATATCACGCGTAAGGTTGCGGACAAGCTTGTTAACCTTTATAAGAACGACAAGGAAAACTATGAGAAATACTGGGAGGATATAAATATCTTCGTCAAGTACGGATGTATACGTGATGAAAAATTCTTTGAAAAGGTTAAGGACGCTGTAATCTATAAGGATCTTGACGGCAAATATGTAACGCTTCCCGATTTCACGGAAGGCAAGGAAAAGGCCGATGTTTACTATGTGTCCGACCCTAAGCAGCAGTCACAGTATATAAATATGTTCAAGGAGCAGGGACTTAACGCGGTAGAGCTTCCTACAATAATGGATACTCACTTAATTTCATTCCTTGAAATGAAAAATCCTGATATCAAGTTCAAGCGTATCGACTCGGCGCTTTCGGATATCGCAGATGAAGCCGATGCGGATGATGAAAAGAACAAGGCGCTTGTTGAATCGTTTAAGGCGGAGCTTAATGATGACAGCCTTAAAATCGAGGTACAGAAGCTTAAAAACACGGCTGTTCCGGCAGTTATACTGCTCAGTGAGGAATCCCGCCGTATGCAGGATATGTATAAGAGCTACGGTCAGCAGTTTGCCGGTATGGCGGATATGTTCCATGACGAGTTCACGCTTGTTATAAACAGCTCAAACGAGCTTATCCAAAAGCTCGATACGCTGAGTGACGACACAAAGGCGCTTGTTATAAACCATGTTTATGATCTTGCAAAGATCTCACACAGTCCGCTTGATGCAGAGCAGATGAGCAAGTTCATTGCCCGCTCAAATGAATTGTTGAGCAGATTATTCTAATTTTAAATTTCAGCAGTCGGGAGAAAATCTCCCGGCTGTTTTTATCTCTACACAGAATTGCCCATCTTTACCATATCCGAACAAATATTACATATTTTTATCCCATTTTTAAATCGAACTTACATAATTACATATAAACTTGAAGCAGTTATTCTTTTATGCTAAAATATCTCATATACTAAAAGTATAGGCTGGTCGCAAGCTACTGTGCTGTTGCTGCGCAACGCGTGCTGTTGCTGCGCAACGCAATAGCTGCTCGCCCATGCATCCTGGGTATAGGAAAGGAATGAATAAACAATGGACAATCGTAAATCAATGCTTATAATTGATGATGATGAGAAGTACGCTGCGGAGCTTACATCACACGCGCGTTTATGCGGTGATTTTCTTGATGTATCATACGCGCTCGACGGCGAGGAAGGCTTCAGGATGTTTCAGCTTCTTAAACCGGATATAATTATTCTTGACGCTGTAATGCCTAAGCTGGACGGAATAGGATTTTTGCGCAGACTAAAAAACTTCAGCAATAAAAAGAAACCTGTAATTATAATGAACTCACACTCCCAACTCACAAGCCTTCTGCGCACCGCTGCAGAATACGGTATAGATTATTTTATGGTCAAGCCGCAGTCATACCGGGAAATATGCCGGACGGTATATGATTTTACTGCTGAATCTGAGGCAGCAGACAATAATATATCCGACAGCAAAACAGACGAGCTGGAAAAGAATGTTACGCTGTTTCTGCGTAAGCTCGGAATTCCGGCACATCTTAGCGGGTATCGCTACATACGCTCCGCAATAATGATGACAAGCAACGACCTCAGTCTGCTTTCACCTATCACAAAGAAGCTTTATCCGATGATCGCAGACACATATAAAACAACCAAATGCTGTGTTGAACGCGCCATGCGCCATGCGATAGGAGTGTCATGGAAACGCGGAAATAAGAAGCTTTTAAACGATATTTTCGGCTATTCCTCCGATAACCACTCTATAGAACGACCTACAAACTCGGAATATCTGGCAATGGCGGTTGATGATTTCCGGCTCAGAGTTAAACACGGAATGCTTCAATAAAGATAAAAATTCCCGATACAGACAATTTATCTGTATCGGGAATTTTTTGTTTAATAACAAAGCAGATTATTTATTTTCTTACCATACACGTACCGCACCCGCATAGTGTGATAAACGATATGATGTGTTGATTGATGAGATCTTAACAACATCACCTGTCTGCGGAGCGTGTATCATGTTTCCGTTGCCCACATAGATACCTACGTGACTTACGCCGCCGCCGTTTGAGAAGAATACAAGGTCTCCCGGCTGGAGATTCTCACGGCTTACGTATCTGCCGGCACCTCTCTGCGAAGCGGCAACTCTCGGTACCGAGATACCGTTAGCACGGCATGCATACTGAACAAGACCGCTGCAGTCAAAGCCTGCCGGGCTTGTTCCACCCCATACATACGGGGTGCCGAGATATTTCATGGCGGTATTTACAATGCCCTGACCGCCGCCCTTGCCTGATGAAACTGCCGCTGGTGCTGATGCTGATGCTGATGTATCAGTAATCGAATAGCGTGATGAAGCCTTCGCCGCATTTGCTTTGGCAATCCGTTCCTGGCGCTCTGCTTCCAGCTTCTCGGCAGCAACCCTCTTCTGCTCTTCTGTTACTGTCTGCTTTTCGATCCACTCGCCCGTTGTTTCTATACCTGAGTTAATAACATAACCCTCTGTATAGTCATTTCCATATATAATCTTTGTATACTCGCCTTCTGTGCCTACAATTATGATATTATCGCCGTCATTTACAAGACCTACGCTTGCGGCATCCTGACTGCCTGACGCTCTTACCGTGAGTCCGCTTGTAGCCGAAACGCTCGCCTTCTTATAATGATCGTACTGCATAGCAGAGTCCTGAGCCTCTGCCTTATCAAGCGTTACATAGCTGCTCTCAACATAGCCCGCCTGACCGTTATCCATGATTTTATACCAACCATCGGTGCTCTCAAGAACCTCTACCTGGTCTGCACCGTTAATTGTTCCTATAACCTCCGCCTCATCGCTCGGATTGCTTCTGAGCTGGGTCGAACCTGTTACATTTGCATATCCTAAAGTAAGATAACTCTTTTCAGCTATCGCCTGTTCGGTTTCCGCATCAATGGGATCATCCGATTCCTCAGTGCTTTCGAGCTCCTCTTCTGTGCTCGGCAACGCAACAGCTATACTTCCTGATTCATCCTCAGTACTTGTAATAGTCATGCTATGAACCTGACTTGCAGAGCTTATCTTTGCATCACGTTCACTTTTTTTAGCAGACATATCCGACACCTGAAAAAAGCTAAGCGTTCCTACCATTACAATAGCAGCTATTGCAATAATAGTGTGCTTTAAATTTCTCATTACTAAAAACCTCCTAAGTTGTAATATTACCAAGATAACACTGATATTACTTATTTTTCAGAAATGTTACTGAATTATTACAGATAGATTATACAACAATTATCTTGGTTTGTCAACCTTTTTTTCAAAAAAATCGGAACTTTTGTAATAAAATTGCAATAAAATATGATTTTATTGTAACATTCCTGTAACATTCCGATAGTTTAATGATAGTTTAACACTATTTTTATCTCCTTAATATGTTTTGAGACCATGCAAAGTTACAATATTTTTCTTATGTTACAGTTATGTTACAGACAGGTTTCATAAATGTATCCCCGGCGCAGCACCGATTATCTATTGAAATTCATGCGTCCGTATGCTATAATTAATGTAGAAAATACTTAAGAAAATATTAGCAGGTAATCGGATATGAAATTTTCAATGGTTTTACTCGCAGCGGTTATGATAACAGCCGTAATAGGCTCCTATATGTTCGGAGTGTTTATTATGCTACTGATTATGGCTGTATTTTTAACGATTTTCATCTTCCGCTCTGTTTTAAAAAGAAACCTTGATATTTCAATGCTTGTTCTTATTCTTGGTTTTGCTGCAGCTTGCGTGTCATTTGGGATACATACCGGAAGCATATCTCATCCGATATCTCTTTATACCGGCCGATATGCCGTTTTATCCGGTACAGTTATGTCAAACCCGGAGGAGAGCAATACAAGTGATAATCTGAAATATACCGTGCGTATAAATGAAATAACAATAAAAAACACAAAATCATCAGTTAACGACACGATTCTGGTTTCTTCCAAGGAGCGGCTGCGCTGCGGCGATAAAATCAGATTCAGCGGTATAATCAACGACTTTCCGGGACAGATGAACGAAAACGGATTTGATTCTACGCTGTATTACAAATCACAGAATATATATAACAGAATTTATGCGGAAGATATTGAATGTTCCGGAAGCACCTTCGTGCTTTCGCCGTTCTTCATCTCGCAAAAGTTCACCGGTATGATAGATAATGTTATTTACAAATATCTTTCAGGAGATGAGGCGGCAACCGTATCGGCAATATTAACAGGAAACACGCATCATTTTTCTGCCGGATTCAATTCTGTGCTTAATAAAACCGCGTTCAAACGGATGCTTCATCCTGCATATATCCACATATGGCTTCTGATAACTTTAGTTGAACTCATATGTGGATTTATAAACAAGAAACGCCGGGATATAATCGCCGCGATCGTTATAGGCATATATGCGGTTATGTCATGCACAAATATAGGCTTTACGAGATGCCTGATAATGATAGCAATGACAATGGTATGCCGCAACCGAAATGGCGACGCGCATTATCCTGATATTCTTGCTGAGATATTTATTATATGCGCGATCACAATGCCTACCATGATATTTAATGTAAAGCTTATACTTTCATCGACTGCGGGACTTCTCATATGGGCATTCGGTCCGCATATACAGAAACGGCTGTATTTCCTGGCCCCGTCCCGACGGCGGATGACCGCTGTCATGATAATATGCGCACTGTTTCTCACACCTCTGTCATCGGTTTATTTCAGCGGAGTATGCATATATTCATTTCTTGCCCCGTTTATCATGATGCCTCTTGTGCTTATAATGCTCTTTTTGGCACCGTTTGTATACATACTGCTCCTGATTTTCGGTTCAGCCCCGATTATAGGCGGATATTTCAAAGCGATATTATGGATCATAATGAAGCTTCCGTATCTGATCTGCCGGCTGCCGTTTTCAAATATAATACTCGGAAAACCATCTCTCTCTGTATTTCTTCTTATTATAAGCATAATTTTTATGATATATTATTATTTTAAGGATAAGAACATACATCTAAAATACTCAGCAGCAGCGGCAATGGGATTATTTATTTCTGTTATCATTTCATCCCTGCTGCGCATAGGAACAACCGATTTTATATTTGTGAACGTCGGGCAGGGTGACGGAGCTGTTATACATACGGCATACGGCGCTACGGTAATAATAGACGGAGGCGGCGGTAACGGTCTTTCTTCTTATAACCCCGGTGAATCTGTATTTGTGCCTTATCTTGAGGATAAGGGCTATTACAATATTGACGCGGCGTTCATATCGCATTTTCATCGCGACCATGTACAGGGCGTTATTGCGGCGATCAAGGAGCTTAACGTTAAAAATGTGTTCTATCTTCCGCCCGAGGACGACGATAACGAATTATCGGAATGGTTTAACGAGCTGAAAGCGGCAGCGGAAGAAAACGGAACAAAACTGTGTCCGCTCACGGAGAATACAAGAATCTCGTTTGACTGCGGACAGACCTTTGATGTTTATCTTCCGAACAGCGCGCTGCTTGACGAAGAAAATGATACGTCTATACTTATAAAGGCGAGCTACGGAAATACAGATGTTTTATACACCGGCGATATAACGGCCGAATCCGAGTCGGAATTTTTAAAATATAATATAGATGTGAATTCCGATGTGTTAAAGGTCGGGCACCACGGTTCTTCAACCTCCACATCACAGGAATGGTATGAGGCGGTGTCGCCGGATTTTGCAGTTATAAGCTGCGGCGAAAATAACAGCTATGGTCACCCGGCAAAACAAACCTTGGAAACTTTGAAGTCCGTGAGAATTCTGAGAACCGACCTTGACGGAGATATTAAAATAACGGCAGATAAAAGCAGAATAAGACGTGTGAGTATATTTAAATAATGAGGTGTTATCATGGCAAAAGCGAAGAAAAATGATATAATTGAGCTTAAGGCACAGCTTAAGGAAAATAAGCTGCAGAAGCTCTATGTTTTCTACGGCGAGGAGGAATACCTCAAAGAGCTGTATATAAAGAAGATATTTGATATGGTTCCCGACGCGGGACTTGAAGAATTCAACCGTATAGTGATAAGCGGTGCGGCGGACTATGAGGAATACGACAACGCATGGGAAGGAATGCCCATGATGACAGACAGGCGGATCCTCATGATTCGCGACAGCAATATTTTCACGATGACACGCAAGGATGGTATAAATCCGCCAAATGATGAGCAGAAGAAGTTCTGGACTGAGAAATTCAAACGACTTTCTGACGACACTGTTGTTATCTTCTGCGAAAAAAATGTTGACGGACGAAGCGCGCTTTTCAAGGCGGCGGGAAAGGCAGGCTTTACTGTTAAATGTGAGTTTATGCCACTTTCCGACCTTAAAGCATGGGTGATAAAAAATGCGATAAAGGCGGGTAAAAAAATAGATGACAAGACCGCTGAGTATCTTGTTTCGGTAATAGACCCCGGACTATCGAATCTCGAGCATGAGCTTGATAAGCTTATAAGCTTCTGTGACGAGGTGATATATAAATCTGATGTTGACAGAGTTGTATCAAAGGCTGTAGGTATAAAGGTGTTTGATATCACAGACGGAATCATGGAGGGGAACACCGCAAAGGTATTTAAGATCATCAATGATATGAAAACGCAGAAGGAGAGCGCGTTCGGCACGCTGTATCTCATATATTCAAATGTTGAAAAGATGCTTCATCTTAAACTTGCAGGTATTACAAACAAAAATGATGCCGCAAAGCTCTTAGGCGGTTCGCCGTGGATCGCTGGCAAATATCTCGCAGGAGCTTCCGGTTTCACCACGGAATCATTATATCATATGGTAACAAGAGTGCCGGAGATAGATTTTGAAATCAAAAGCGGTGAAATCACTGAATGGCAGGCGCTTGAACAGTATATAGCAGAAGCGTTGCACGCTTCGCAAAGGAGTTAATGGTCATGATTAAAAAAGTTATATTCGATATGGACGGGCTGATATTTGACAGTGAGCGAGTCTTTATGCGCGAGCTTGCAGCTGTGGCAAAGGACTATGGATATAACGTTACAGAAGAAAACTATGTAAGATCACTCGGACTCACCGGCGATACCCTTTATAAGCTGAAAAGGGAAATATACGGTGATGATTATCCGCATTATGAAATAAGCCGCAAAGCAAGAGACAGAGTCGATAATATCGCGCTCATCGGAGGATTGCCGATAAAGAGCGGCATCCGCGAGCTTCTGGAATTTCTTTCAGAAAACAAAATACCGTGCGTTGTCGCTTCATCAACACATGCACGGTATGTGGAAAAATATCTTGAAGCCTCGGGACTTTGTAAATATTTCGATAAGATAATCGGCGGCGATATGGTATCAAAATCAAAGCCGGAGCCGGATATATTCCTTGCCGCCGCAGGTGATACGGTTCCGAAGGATTGTCTTGTCCTCGAAGACAGCATAAACGGTATCATCGCCGCGTCCCGCGCGGGAATACCGGTCGTGTGTATTCCCGATATGGTATATCCCCCGGAAGATATAAAAGCGCTTACAGCGGCGGTTTTCGAATCCGCTTATGATGTTATAGAATTTATATCCTGATCACTTGCAAAATACGTGTTTTCCGATTCTTGCAATCACAGGTCGCGCGAGCATCCACTTGTTTGTCGTATTCGCAGGATTGTAATAATATATGGCGCCGCCGGTCGGGTCCCAACCATTTAGCGCGTCACGCGCCGCGTTTTGGCAGCTGCTTGTGGCAGTCAAATTGATCTGTCCGTCGGTTACCGCCTCAAACGCGCCTGGTTGATAGATCACGCCCGCAATAGTGTTCGGGAATGATGAGGATCTGACGCGGTTTAAAACCACCGCGCCGATTGCGACTTGTCCGGTATAGGATTCACCTCGCGCCTCGCCGTTAATTATCCTTGCTAAAAGCTGTTGGTTTGACGAGGCGGTTGAAGACGATGTGGATGTTGTGCCGGTGGGCAGACCGATTTTCGCCAATGTCTTGGGTCCGCATATGCCGTCGGGCGTGAGACCGTTATTTGCCTGAAAGCGCATCACAGCCTTGAATGTACCGTTGCCGTATATGCCGTCAACCGTGCCGGTGTAATATCCCCACGATTTCAACCTTGTCTGGATATTTCTTACCTCTGTTCCCGTTGAGCCGAGCTTTGACAGTGCAAAGCAGGTAGTCGAGAACATGAACGATAATACAAGAGCAAGAACAAAACAAATCTTCTTCATAACAGCCTCCTGATTTGGGATTTATATTCATCTTTCCCGTTTTACCGGCTATTATGCATAAAAATAACCCACTCCACTCGGAATGGGTTATTTTTGTATTCTATGCTATATTCAATTAGCAGATACCCTGCTGCATCATAGCTTCTGCAACCTTTAAGAAGCCTGCAATGTTTGCGCCTGCAACGAGGTCAAGCTTGTCACCCTTCTTGAGGTCGTATTCCTTAGCTGCCTTTGTAGCTGCCTTGTGGATTGATACCATGATACCGTGGAGCTTTTCATCAACCTCTTCAAATGTCCATGAAAGTCTCTGTGAGTTCTGGCTCATCTCGAGAGCTGATGTAGCAACACCGCCGGCATTTGAAGCCTTACCCGGTGCGAAGTAAACACCATTCTGCTGGAGATACTCTGTAGCGTCCGGAGTTGTAGGCATGTTAGCGCCCTCTGCAACTACGAGTGTGCCGTTAGCAACAAGAGCCTTAGCATCGTCGATAAGAAGCTCGTTCTGAGTAGCACACGGAAGAGCAACGTCAACCTTAACTGCCTGCCAGAGACCTGCGCCCTCAACATACTTAGCGTTCGG
>JAFLUC010000080.1 GCA_022509005.1 Oscillospiraceae bacterium
CGGCATACTCTTCGCACTTCATGCAGTACAGATCGCCATTGACATCGTAATACTCGTCCCCTTCGCGGATTATGCTGCCGCATTTACAGCAGCGGTCCGGCTCGTCATCGCCGTATGGGTCTGCACCGCCGGTGATATGGTTGTCCATCATGCCCGCCATATACGGGCTTCTCATGGAATATATCATGCTGTTGCTCCTTCCCTTTCAAGTCTTGTTGCGTTTAAGTATGCCGTGAGCAGAATACTTCCGGCTTCATCCAATATCTTCTGCCGCTCCTCGGCGGAAATCATCGGACGGCGGTTTGTTATAACGCAGGTGTCATAGGTTTTTCTCTCCACATTATAATTACCCTCCGTCCATTTTTCAGTTTTTAAAAGTTTCATAATGCATCACCACTCTAACCTATGTATTAGGCTGTATGTCTTAGTACGTTACGCTTATTCCTTTTATTTGGAATCATCACTGTTCTCCCTTTATTCATTTCAATATTGAAATAATCAGGGCAATTACCGAAATAATCGACTGTGGTATCCACATCCACCTAAATGTTTCAAAAATAACACACATTCCTCATGCGAAAACGTTGTATCAGCTTTGTAAGTGCCGCAATCAACTGTAATCTTTACATTGCCCGCTATTCTCACCCCTCTCCATACAACTCATCTATTGTGCAGTTTAAAGTCTTTGCAAGCTTTGGGATAATCTTTGTTCCTGGCATAGTAAGTCCACGCTCCCAGCTTGAAATAGCCGCTTGCGTCACATTTAGTCGCCCTGCTAATTCCGCTTGATTAAGCCCAGCCTTAATACGCAAAATCTTTAACTTTAAGTTGTTCACAAACACCACCTCCGATACAATTAAATATAATCTAAATACAACTTGTAGTTGTATTATAGCACAGAAATACAACCATGTCAATATAAAATACAACTTTTAATTGTATTTTTTTCCACAAAAAATCTTTACAAAAACAACTATTAGTTGTATAATATAAATATAAATTGTAAAAGGGGTGAGTATATGATTTCCTGTAAATTACGTGAACTAAGAAAGTCAAAAGGCATAACGCAAGTTAGGCTCGCTGAGATGTTAGGAGTCACTCAGAGTGCTGTTACAAATTGGGAAAAAGGCAAATCCGTGCCGGACTATGAGAATCAACAAAAACTCGCTGATATTTACGGAATATCAATAGATGAGTTGCTGGGACGCGAAGCTCCCATAAAAGAAAAAGGCATTAAAATCCCTGTGCTCGGTAGGGTTCAGGCAGGTATCCCCGTTGAAGCCATTGAGGAGATCATCGACTACGAAGAAATTTCTACCGAGATGTCGCGACAAGGCGAATACTTCGGGCTAATCGTGCGCGGCGATAGTATGTCCCCTGTTATGACAGATGGCGATACGGTTATTATCAAAAAACAAGACGATTGCGAAAACGGAGATATTGCGGTGATTCTTGTAAATGGAAATGATGCCACAGTAAAGAAAATAAGAAAAGGCCCTACCGGGATTACTCTCATACCAATTAACACAGCATATGATTATATGACATATTCCAATAATGACATAGAGACACTTCCTGTATCAATCATTGGTAAGGTCGTGGAACTACGGAGGAAATTTTAATGCTATTAAAACAATACGCAATATTTATTTTTGCGCTAACGCTGTCTATTGCGGTTGTTTCAAGCTGTGGCATTGGAAGTGTACCCGAACCCTCACGCCCCCCAGAGCCGACGTCTACAGTGTCACCGGTACCGACTGAAACGCCTGAGTCGACAGAGCCTCCGGTTCCTGATTCTACCCTGCATCCCGACCTCGAAGATCATTACGAGACAAGAGAAATTATTGACGGGTATCAGAATATGTCCGAAAAACAGATACAATATATCCTATCAATCTATGACATGGGGTATGAGGATGGATTTGATTACGGATATGAGGAGGGGCATTTTCGGGGAAATAGCGATGGGTATGATAATGGCTATAGCAACGGATACGATGACGGACATCGCGACGGATATAAGGATGGGTATGATGAGGGGAATGGCGAATGAATAAATTAGCATATAAGACCCTCACATTAATCCCCATCGTTATTATTATTATCATAACATCAATAACGATGTCCGTATCTGCACACCCTGGCAAAACGGATTCTAAAGGTGGTCATCATGACAGCTCTACCGGAGAATATCATTATCATCACGGCTATTCGGCACACCAACACAGCAATGGCGTTTGTCCTTATGACTTTGATGATAAAACTTCTCATGAAAACAAACAATCGACACAATCAACCAAATCACCACCTGCGATATTTACAACCTCCAAGATTTTAACTGTGGATATTATTTCATTGGTAATATCTCTCCCGCTTGCGTTGTTATTTACGAAAGGCAAACTAAGAACAACTGGGCGAATCGTTGCGGTTATATCGATTTACATAGGTGCAATATGTTGTATATGCACTTTTCCTGTAGTGAAAGAGATCGCAAATAAATGTTTTAGTATAGCAAACATAATCATATTAACTGTTTTTCTTTTGGGAGGTCTTTTGGATCGCTTAATCGAATCAAATTTTTTCTTTAAGCTATTTATGTATTTGATTGCAGGATTAGCAATATGTTTTCCACTTTACATTGTAACTTTGGTTTAGGTCTATAAAATTAAATATATAATGACGAAAGGAACTTGAATAAAAATGACATACTATAACCCATCTGATCCTGATGTACCTATGAATTTCTATAAATTTTACATATGGGTGAGAGTGCCTTTGATTGTACTTTCCGATATTTCGACTTTGATAAAAGGGGAAACCGACAGCATAGCGCTGCTTATAAGTATGGTTGAAATGTTAACTATAATATTTGCTTGCGTAGGTCTATACAAAAAAGAGTATTGGGGTTATCTTACAAATAAAATATTTACTATCGCAGAATCGATTATTGGGTTTATTTACATAGTTTTTGGCATTTATGAGGCAGCTTGGGGTTATCCCGGTTTTGCTTCAAGTATCGGCTGCGGTCTTGGACTTATAATTACAAACATATTAATATGTCTTTACTTTGAGAAACGGCGTTATTTCTTCAAAGGTGTGCCAAATAAGTATAATAACAGTCCTATCTACACTTGCGACATGGATACTCGCTTGATCCGCATATTACATTTAAACGGGTCTGTTTCGGAGCGGTATGAGGATATAAGTGAATTTAATTTTGACTATCTGAAGTTCTGTGACGAAAGTGGCACACTGTATTTTCGCGAAGAAATAAGAAACGGTCAAATTGTGAGAGTTGCCAAAACAAAAGAACAGTGGATGGGATATATCAATCAAAATCCAGTATCTCAACCTAAAAAGACCGCCAACAACGAAGAACCCATGCCAATACATGCAGTACTGCATGTATTAACAAAATCACTTACAGTGAGAGAGGATTTTGTCCGCTTAGCAGATCTGAGATGTGACTATACAAAATATCTTGATAAAAACGGCGATCTATACTGTTGTGAATTTGAGAATGAAAACGGCGGTACAGACTTTCGGCTTATAACTAAAGAAGATTGGGATAAAATATTTAATCCTCCAAAAGAAACACCCCAACGCGAGGTTAAACCAAAGAGACCGAAGAAACAATTCAATTTTTCTAAATTGAAGGACAAAATGCCGATCATCATAATTTCTGTATCTATTATATTAGCTGCATTTGCTGTTATTATGGGCGTCCGTTCATGCAGTAACCCACAAAGCACATATGTAAAATACTCCTGCGACATATCTGAAGCAAAATACATAGGAAACTCAAACAGTGGAAAATTTCATAGAAAATCATGTAAGCACTTACCGGACAAGTCAAATCAAATAGGTTACAAAACATACGACGATGCTATATATGCAAAGATGGAACCGTGCAAGATATGTAAACCGAAACAATAGGAGGAATCATAATGAACAGTTTAAGAAACTACAGACCACCGATGCCGGACAATATGACATGGTATAAAGCTTACAGGTTTATACTGATATTGTTTATTATTGCAGCCTTAAATCCGCTCATTGTTATTCAGGAAACAATAACAAACGGCGGTATGCCTTCCATGCCTGTGTGGATTGCGGGAGCAATATCAATCATTGAAGTTATCGCGATGGTATACCTTATTGTCAATATACCAAAGCTTACAAAATCGGTATATTATGTAAGTCAAGGATTGATGTTATTTGAAGGTGGATTTTACATTATTCTGATAGCAGTCGGGGCAATAATATATCTAGCTTCCGGTGAATCATACATATTATCTTTGGGAATTCAAGGAACATTTAAAATAATACTGTGTGCACTGAATTATATATATTTTCGCAAGCGTAAACATTATTTTATATATTAAGAAAGGTATCTATCCATGAAACAAAAGATAATTAGCGTTCTGATTGCTGCAGTAATGGCATTGTCCGCCTCTGCATGTGGATCACAGCAAGCACCCGAACCAACATCAGCACCGACACCTACTGCAACAGCAGAACCGACACCCTCACCTACCCCTGAACCAACACCATCGCCAACTCCAACGCCTGAACCTACAGAAGAACCTACCCCTGAGCCAACCGAGGAAATGATCTCAAAGGCTGAGTATGATCAACTGGCTCAGGAATATCAGGATTACCGTGACAATGCGGTTGAAGTAAATTACATAGGCAATGCGCGCACAAAGAAATTTCACAGAAAAACATGCAGTTCTCTCCCCGCATCGCACAATCAGGTATCTTACGAAAGCAGACAGGAAGCAATAAATGATGGAATGGTCCCATGTAAACGGTGTAATCCGTAATTACTGTGACGTAAATTAAGGAAGGAATATTATAATGGACGAATATAAAAGCCGGGTTGCGGTATATCTACGCAAGAGCCGCGCTGATAACCCAGATGAGACAATAGACGAAACACTGACACGGCATCAGAATTTATTGATGGAATATGCAGTAAAACATGATATAACAATCGTCGCTGTGTATAAAGAGGTTGTTTCCGGCGATGGACTGTTCACACGTCCTGAGATGATACGGCTTCTTAATGATGTCGAAAACGAATCGTATACAGCGGTGATGTGTGTTGACATTGACCGTCTCGGAAGAAGCTCAACAAAGGATTCCGGTATCATAATGGAAACATTGAAGGATGCCGGATGTCTTATCATCACGCCCGAAAAGACATATGACCTCGAAAACGACGTTGACGAAATGACGGTGGAATTAAAAACCTTCTTTGCGCGCCAGGAATTAAAGAGTATCAGAAAGCGTCTGAGGCGCGGCATGGAGGAAGCTATGAAACAGGGTGCACATGTTGGCGATATTCCGTATGGATATAAGCGCACATGGATAGGTAAGCTCCCGACACTTGAACCGATCCCGGAAACAGCTGCGGTTGTAAAAATGATATATGACTGGTACACTGATGAGAAAATCGGGGCTCACACAATAGCCGCAAGACTCACAAGACTTGGTTATGCAGCGCCGGGCGGTGGTGATTTCTCGCGTTCCTCTGTACGAATGATACTGCATAACCCTATATACAAAGGATCTATTGTCTGGAATAAAAAACATGTTGTAAGAAAACGCAAGCCAGGCGATAAATGGCGAAATGTTGAAAACGATGAAAGCAAATGGTTAGTAGCGAAAGGATTGCACGAGCCGATTATATCTGAGGAACAGTTTGAGGAGGCGCAGAGAATTTTGGAAAGCAGAACACCAAAGACGAGATTTACCGGAATTGTTAAAAATCCTTTGTCCGGTCTGATATACTGTGCAAACTGCGGAACGGCAATAACGAGACAACTCGATCGCTTCCATACCGAGCGTATGTATTGCACAAAAACAGGATGTACCCGATCGGTTAAGCTTTCTGAGCTTGAGGAAGTCCTGAAGGAACAGCTTCACGAATTATTAACGGAGTTGAAAATGAAACCGGAGATAACCCCAAAGCCAAAGACCGAACGATTAAAGGATCAAAAGAAAGCGATTGAGAAGCAGCTAACTACTATTCGAAGTCAAAGAAACCGGTTACATGATTTATTAGAGCAGGGCGTATATACGGTTGATACTTTCATGGAGCGTCAGAAAGAGTTAACCGAAAGAGAAATCGCAGCCGAAAAGGAAATAAAAGAAATAGATAAAAAACTCAAAAAACAAATCGAACCCAAAGAGCGTATAAACCTTATCCCCACCATCGAGGAAGTCTTAAATAAATGGGATGTTTTAAGTCCGACAGACAAAAATAAATTACTCAAAAATATAATAGAGCGCATGGAATATCACCGTGAAGGTACCAAGCATGGAACCCCGTTTGATCTTTCTATTACATGGCGAGTTTAAAGTATCAAGAGTGGTTAACGTTGTGATAAAGATTGCTTGGAAAATTTACGAGTATACCTTACTCAGTGTGGCCAGGAGGTAGTTGACCGCGCTATAAGTATAAAGGTGGTAAAGGCTGAAATAATATGGGTATTCACCGATGTAAAGCGCTCAAAGTACAAATTCCAGAGCTTCATATTATAATTATTGGAACATACTGTTTAGAGTCCATAATCCATAGGATCTTGGACTTTTTTGTTGATAGAAAAGCGGAACTGCACCGTCCGTTCCTCTTAATCCGAATACATAACAAAACTGTAACAAAACTGTAACAAAACTGTATAGTAAAACAGCAAAAAAATGGAAAAATAAACTTGACTTTTTAGTAAATATATGTTATTATTGTTATATAAAAATTGAGTTATTGTAACTTATTACTAAAAAAATTAAGAATTTTTAACCAATATAACCAATATTGTGTTTGATTCTTCTTTGGTACAGGAACAATATATTAAATGCACAAGAAAGGGGTTTAATAATTCATGCAAAAACCATTCATTAATGTAATAGCATCTACATTAACTGCCGTTGCTTTGACCTTTCCTGTCAACATTGCCTGTGTTTCTGCTGCTGATTCAGAAAACGTTACCGGCACCAATATCTCCGAAGCGTCATACCTCACTCCATTTGAGAGCCGTTATGACTTGACAAGCAATCATCTTATTGTAGATGATTTGAATTTCAACGGAGTAAAGGAAGTAAACACTAATTCTGAAGCAGAAGAATATATGCAAGCATGTGTGGATCGAGGTTACCATTATGTGTTTTTCAGAGCTTCTTCCGGAGTAAAATTTGACTTAAATTCTTTTATGAATAAGAACGAAATCACATATGTAGTAATCTATACCATCACTCGTTCAGGTAAAACGTACACAGGATATGAATTCACTTACACATATTCCTATGACATTTTGAAGGCAGTAGCGGCCGGCAAAGAAAGTACTTTAAACACCAAGCAGCAGCAGGTTCTTAAGGTTGCAAAAGACTTTATTGCAAGTCTTCCTGCAGAAATGACCGATTACGACAAGGAGCTCGCTATTCATAACTATGTGTGTGAAAAGTTGAGTTATATGAATGATAATAAATTGGAAAATATCACAGACTGCTACGGCGGACTTATCCTTGGTCGAGGAAATTGTACAGCTTACACAGATTCATTCAATCTGCTCTGTGGACTCGTTGGTCTTGATACCGGAAGAGTCATTTGCACAGTCAACGGCGGAGCGCATGCTCTTAACTATATCAACATAGACGGCGAATATTACTTCGTAGACTGTACGTTCGATGACGGAATTGATAGCAGCATAGGTTACGGATTATTCTACTTTAATATGCCCTACTCGGCAATAACAAAAACCCATAATTTGCCAAATTTACCGTTTGTGCCAACAGAGGGAACAAATTCATACGGATATTATCAGCGTAATGGCATGTACGCCGATTCGCCGGATGAGTTAATGCGGCTTTATAAACAACTCGCAGACACGGCAGGTACAGGAGAAATACTCTTCAACACAGCAAATGGTAATGCTTCTTTATCGGATATGTTCCATGAATACCCGGCAGGTAAAACCACTATTTCAACATCAATATGTACTATCGGACAATATAAAATACTAAAATTCACCTTGAATTAATTTTAAAAAATATACCACCGGCTTCAAGCCGGTGGTATATTTTTTTGATTTATTTGTTATTCGCCCAATATCGCAATTTCGGAGATATGGCAGTAATTCTTGCCGGGGGTTGTATCACCCTCACCGTTGTAGCGGATATAACGTGCTGTTATGGGAGCTTCAAACATATACTCCTCAAACCCGTCCGTTTCGCCGCTGTTCTGCGTCGTGGGCAGTGCTGTCATCCACATGAATCCATTCTGAGAATACTCTATCTGGAACGGATAGTTTCTCTCATTACCCTTCCACATCGCTATTGCAACACCTGTCACAGTCTTCTCTGATCCTAAATCAACTGTAAGCGTATTCGGACCTATTCCCGACCAACGCGTTGTGAAATCACGGTCTACTGCGCCTACTGCATGGTTACCATCATTACCCGATGCTGTTATCATGAAAACATCAAGCTGATTATCATAATACTTGTCATCCACACCTTGAATGGCTTTTTCTTCCTCTATATCCGGCAGCGGAACGGCATAGATATCTTTCTTTATCACCTCGACTGAATCAGCATTAAAATTCAAATGCGGTTCAACATCCGATATAAATATAAGTCCGCTGTTCCAGTAAACATAGTATCCGAGTTCCTCAGAAATAGCTCTGAGCGGAACATAGATATTGTCATCTTTAAGAATCGGCGCTGTGTCCATCTCTTTATAATCAGTATGATTTACAATATTTATCGCTTCCGCGTGTGGAGCAAAGACTGACTGGTCTGAATAACTTCCGACCTCGTAAACAGTCTCGTCTGTATTCATGCTGATATACTTACCTTCTTTTGTATAAATTGTAATCTGCCGCTTTGTATCAGAATCCCACGCAACATCAGTATTAAACGCTCTTGGGATAAAGCTTATCGGAACAAGCGTACGCTCATTCTCGTCAAGCATTGCAGTGCCGTTTTCGCGATAATAATCAATGCGCATCGGAACCCCCTGTACAATCGCCGTCGGAGCATCAAGCGCAATTATTATAGTTACACCTGTGTACAAACTGGCTATATCCCACGACTTCTTTGCAAGATCGGGATTTCTCACCTCTGCACCGTTACGATTCACATAAATCTGCGGTACAGGAACAGTTTCCATGTCATAGCCTAAGTAGTAGCTAACGTGCGTAGGCTGGTTATAGGCGTTGTTCTGCATAGCAACGTGCAGTCTGTACTGAGTATCGTGCATAAGCGTCGGCAGTCTGTATCCTGTAAAATCTGTTGTCATATAAAGACGAAGCGCGCTGCTGTCCTTTAACGGATAGATTACCTCTTCACGCCAGTCACCTAAAATATCGGCTGTAAGCGCCGGATTAGCCTTTGTATCATTGATGGCAACTACGCCTTCAGCGGTAAAGATTGTATCGGTTGTTTTTGTGTCATGATTCCACTTACTTATGTAAATACCGTCCTGAATCTCACGTCCTAAATCTTCGTCCCACCATGCGAAGAAGTTTGCCGCCATAGTGTATTTTGTCCAAAGGACTTCACCGTCAGCTGCGGTCAGAATACCTGCCGCTGACCAAGCTTCTGCGCCCGGATGATTCGGGTCAATATCATCAGCTGCGCCGCGTCCATTATCCGTTCCCGTAAACTCACCGTAAAGGACTTCTCCGGTTCTCGCATCGGTCATTGCATACCCGTACTTCGACTCAACATCCTCATAGCAGGAATACACCTCAAGACCCGGTCTTGACGGGTCAAAGTCGCCGACATGCTGCGCATCGCCGGTACCTAATTCCGTCGAATAAAGCGGTGTGCCATCATTGTCAATTGCAAGTGAACCATAGATAAGCTCATCACAAGCATCGTAATCAACATCCGCAAATGTCATCGAGTGGAAGCCCTGGCCGAGGTATCGCTTATCATTACCATAATCCATCGTGTCAAAGCGCCATTTCTTCACCAGTTTACCGTCGATAAGGTCGTATGCCACAATAACAGTTCTACCGCCTGTGTCGCCTTTGGGGCCTGTGTAGTATCCGCGGCAGAATACCATGCTTGGTCTTTCGCCATCAAGATATCCTACGCCCGCAAGATAACGCTCTGAACGGTTACCCTCACTGTCACCCCATGAGGTAATGTCCCATGCCACTCCGTCGGCAGTTACACCGGTTGTCTGCGGGTCATAATCTACGGTATCAATAATCGTACCGTCTGTGCCGTTAAATACTGTCAGGAACAGCGGTCCCGTAAGGTTTTTACCATCACTCTCTGCCGCATAATTCGCTTCCGGATCGCCTATAACTGTACCATCTCCGGCTATTGTGCCGTCTGCAGTACGTACTGCCATTTCAGCCTTGCCATCCATGTCGAAATCGTACACCATAAACTGTGTGTCATGCGCGCCGGCACGGATATTCGGGCCCATGTTAATGCGCCACAATTTTGTTCCGTCCAGCTCATACGCGTCGATTATACACGGGCCGGTGAAGCCTGAATACATCGAGTCCAACGAGTTTGTCGGATCCCATTTTAAGATAATCTCATACTGACCATCTCCGTCA
>JAFLUC010000081.1 GCA_022509005.1 Oscillospiraceae bacterium
AAAGCCCAGCGCGTTACGAAGATAAAAGCTCATAATTCCACCCCCTCGCTGTCTCCGCGGCGGGAGAGCCGGGATAGCAAATATTCGTTGTACGACGCGCGGATGGCGTTGCGCTCACGCGTCGATAGGAAGTACCGGCTTCCGTTTCTAAGAGAGCAGTCGGCTGTTCCCATGCGCTCAATATGGTCCATATTGACCACTATCCCACGGTTGATCTTCAAAAAACGCTCTCCCAATTTTTGCTTCAGCTCGCTCAGCGGCATCCAGGTTTTCAGCCGCCGCCCGTCAATCAAAACGACCTCGACAGCGTGGTTGGAGCTTTCTAACGCGCATATCCGGTTCAGGGGAACGGTGTATATGTCGCCCCCTACGGAAAGGGAAATCGTTTTCTGCTGTCTCATGCGAAGCTCCGTCAACCGCCGGAAAGATTCAATGACCCCTTCCGTTGTCACCGGCTTGATCAGATAGTGCAGGGCATCCAAAGCGAAAGCGTCTATGGCGTGCTCCCGACTGGTGGTGACGAACACGATACCCGTTTCCGGTGAAAGCTCACGCAGCGCTCCGGCAATCTCAACGCCGTTTCCATAGGGCATATAAATGTCTAAAAACGCAATATCAAAGGGCGGGGTCTTTCGTGCCGCCTCCAATAAAGACGCGCCGTTACAGAATTTCTCCATGCTGCAGGTCGGGTTCCATCCCCGCAATGCCTTTTCAATCTGAGCTTGTTCTTTCGGTTCATCATCGCAGACTGCAATTCGCACAGAAGCCACCTCCTCGTTGGTCAAAAGTATTATTGTCTATTATATTATACCGCATTATTCCGCAATTTTCAATCTTTGTCATTGACTTTTAAGTAATGAAATCTGCATTTTAAGTAATCCGCGGACATAACAGCGTAGAAAAAAACACTCCGCTTTATTACATAGGGATAAAATATAATAATTTGACATATAATATAATCTCACGGGATGAAAATTTAAAATATAACGGAATGAAATTGTAAAATCTCACGGAATGATATTGCAAAATCTCACGGAATGTAGTATAATATACTCGAGAAGTAAATGATCGCAGCGTAGAATGGAGGGAATTTACGTG
This sequence comes from Oscillospiraceae bacterium, assembly GCA_022509005.1. GTDB lineage: Bacteria > Bacillota > Clostridia > UBA1381 > UBA1381 > Ornithomonoglobus. The sequence goes on from JAFLUC010000081.1 coordinate 1,099, forward strand.
AAAAACGAGCTATATAAGCCGCGTATTATAGACAAGCAAATAGAGAATTATTTAAAAGCGTTCGGAGCGATTTGCGTCGAAGGACCTAAATGGTGCGGAAAAACGTGGACCTCATCTTATCATTGCCGCAGCGAGATTTTTATTGGCAGTCCTGACGGCAATTTTCAGAACAGGAGGCTTGCCGAGATTTCGCCAAGCATGGTTCTGGAGGGGGAAACGCCCAGAATGATAGACGAATGGCAGGAGCATCCTCCGCTTTGGGATGCGGTGCGAAGCAAGGTGGACGAAAACGGTAAAAAGGGGCAATTTATTCTTACCGGCTCATCTACGCCCAAGCGTAAAGGCATACTGCACAGCGGCGCGGGCAGAATAGCGAGACTGCGTATGAGACCGATGTCATTGTATGAATCCGGAGATTCCTCCGGCGTTGTTTCGCTTGAAGAGCTTTGCGGCAATAATTTAAAGCCCGCACTGACCGGTGATGTCGAATTAAGAAAATTAGCCGAATACATTGTAAGAGGCGGCTGGCCCGGGAATCTGGATACTCCGACAGAACAGGCGATGCTTCTTCCGATAGAATATATGAAAGCTGTTATAGAGGATGATGCTTTCCGGGCGGATGATACGAGGAGAGACAAAAACAAACTGCGTCTGCTTCTGCGTTCTCTTGCAAGAAACGAAAGCACAACCGCAACAAACAGAACACTGAAAAATGATATAAAAGAAAAAGATGACAACGATATCGATGTTGATACGGTTGCGTCATATCTTGATTTATTTAACCGGCTTTTTCTGCTGGATAATCAAAAACCGTATTCCACGCGCGTGCGATCCTCCGTAAGGATAAAGCAGGCGGAAAAAAGACATTTTTCAGATCCGTCGCTTGCGTGCGCGCTGCTAAGACTAACGCCCGAGCATCTGATAAACGATCTGACCACTTTCGGATTCTTGTTTGAAGCCTTGTGCGAGCGTGATCTTAAAATATATGCCGAGTCCTTTGGCGGAAAGCTATACCACTATCAGGACTATAACGGCAAAGAAATAGACGCGGTAATTGAGCTTGCAAACGGCGAATGGTGCGCGTTTGAAATAAAGCTTGGCGCAAATCAGATCGATACAGCCGCAAAAGAGCTTATATCGCTCCGCAACTCGATAGCGAATGAAAAAGACGGGATCGTTCCCAAAATATTATGCGTTATCTGCGGCATGTCAAATGCGGCATATAAGCGCGAAGATGGGGTGTACGTTGTTCCGATAACGGCACTGAAAAATTAATCGTAAAAAATCAAAAAAAATGATCCGTAAGCCGGGGCCTACGGATCTTTTTTTTGTTAAATTAGCCTACTATTGCCATAAGTCTTGTGAGCATTGCGCATGCCTCAGCTCTTGTTGCTGTGCCCTGCGGATCGAATGCGCCATCGTCATAGCCTTCGATTATGCCCATGTTAGCTGCGCCGTATACGTAGTCTGAATATGCAGCGTTGAATGCCCATGCATCAGTGAACTCAACAGGTGTGTTGTTTATTGATCTGCCCTTTGAGTTAGCTGCGCCGCATACGAGAGCTGCCATTTCCTCACGAGTAATCACATCGTTAAGCTGTGATGACTTGAGGTTAAGTCCCTTAGGAAGAACGCCTGCCTTAACTGCTGCCGTGTAGTACGGAAGTGCCCAGTCTGCACCCTCCTTCGGAGTTACGTCTGTACCTAATGCCGCAACTACCATCTTGAGGAACTCGCCGTTTGTAACAGTACCGTCCGGGTTGAATGTTGTGTCTGTAACACCGTTTACAACACCCTTTGCCGCAAGCGTATCAATATTAGCCTGTGACCAGTGACCGATACAGTCAATGAATGTTCCGAGACCTGATACTGTTGCGCCTGTCTCGATCGCGCCGCCAACTCCTGTTGAACCCTGTTCGCCTGAGCCGCCTGACGGTGCCGCAGCTGTTGTTGATATGTGTACGATACCTTCCTCGTCAATTTCCTGACCCGGCATCCATACTCTGCCCGAACCCTGATCCGGGAGCTTTGACGCGTCAAACGCAGGTGCCTTATAGTTGTTAGCTACAAGCTTGATGTTAGCTGCCGGCTGAGTTGTGTACGGTGAATCCTTAATATGGTCATTCATGTACCAGCTGATGTGCGGCGGCTGGTTATAACAGTTGTTATATGCGCCTGATGAGTTTCTGTATATATCATCATGCGCTAATGTGTAGAAGTTATAATCTGTCGGGATTGTCGTTGTATATATTCTGAGAGCATACTGATACTTTGTTTTTGTAACAGTAGCTTCAACATCCTTATTGAATGAACCCTTTAATGTAAGAGTTTCCTCAACCGATTCCTTGCCTGTTGTTACGTATGTAACAAATTCCTCACGCCAGTCACCGAACAAATCAGCCTGACCGGTTGTGTTACCCTTTGTTGAGTTAACAGAGTGTGTACCATCCGCTATGAATAGCTCTACTCTCTTACCTTGAGCGTCATCCCATTTGTCTATCTCGATTGCCTGACCTGCTCCAAGGTGATCCTGAGTCTCATCCTGGAGGTCGCCGTCCCAGTAGATTCTGCCGTTCATTGCGAGCCAGCCGCCGTTAGCTGTGATTCTGTCTGCAACCTTACCGTCACTGTCATGATAGCCTGTGCCGGCTGCACCCCACATTACATAGTAGCTGTCGCCGTAACCGATGTTCGCGATCATACCACGGCCTGTATCCTTGGAACCGTTTATTGTCTGGAGGAATCGACCTGTCTTAGCGTCCTGGAGATGAATACCCCACTTAACTCTTCCGAAAGCCGGATCTGCATTTAAGGCTTCGCTTACCTTCATGCTCGAGAGGATAGGACTGTCATAGCTGAAGTGATCAGCTTCGTCGCCGTAGTCTTCTTTAGCGGTGAAAATCTCAAGACCCTCGTTTCTCGGGTCGAAGTCACCTATATGGATAACATCGCCGTGCTCAAGCTGTGATGACCAGAGTACAGTGCCGTTATCATCATATACGAGCGCGCCTGTTGAAATCTCATCCTTGCCGTCGCCGTCAACGTCCGCTGCCTCGATCTGGTGGTTACCCTGACCTACGTATATCTCGTAGCCCTTTTTATAGCCGTCAGAACCCGGTTCTGTATCAAACTTCCAGTCGCAGGTAAGCTTGTTGTCTGCGCCCAGTGAATATGCGGCAGCTGCCTGACGCTGTCTGCCGTTTTTACCGAAGTAATAACCTCTTGCAAATACAACCGACGGCTTCTTTCCGTCAAGCCATGCTATTGTAGCGTTGTAACGCTCTGAACGGTTACCGAAGTCGTCACCGAACGAGAGTGATGTCTCCATTGAGCCTACAGTGTTGTTCGGATAATAATCGATCGTGTCAAGAGCCTTACCTGTCTTACCGTCAAATGCTGTTACATAAAGCGGTGCCTGCAAAGCCTTACCGGCATTCAGATATGCCCATGAATCCTCATAAGCCCCTGCCTGTGCCGAGTCGCCTATGATATTGCCTGCGGCGTCTATTGTACCGTCAGAGGTTCTTACCATAACCTCAGCGCAGCCGTCGCCGTTGAAGTCAGCAATACAAAGCATTGTATCATGCGCGCCGGCACGGATGTTCCAGCCCATGTCTATACGCCACATGAATGTACCGTCAAGCTTATATGCGTCCATGTAAACCTTGCCTGTACGTCCTGTTGAAGCCGCGTCCTTCGCGTCTGACGGGTTCCAGAGGAATACGATCTCGTATTCGCCGTCGCCGTCAAGGTCGCCGTATGAACCGTCGCCCGGCGCGTAATTACCAAAGGTTACGCCCTGTCTGCTTGTAACGTAGTCACCGTCATAATCCGGTGTGTCCTGAAGCGGGATCTCTATGTAGTTATTGTCGAGTACCGGAACTGACTTTGACATTGTTCCGTTGCATACTACGGTATAATAATCGTTTATTGATCCACTCTTGTCAACATAGTTTGTGATCGCGCCTTCCGTGATCTTTTCCTTGTTGCGGTAAACCTCAAACTTTGTATCCTCCGGTTCCGTTCCGAGACGTCTCCATGAAAGATATACGCCGTTATCTGTCATTATTGCAACAACACCTCTGTCGAGGTTCTCCATATTTCTTGTGATTGCCGATGCCGCAAATGCGCCTGCTGTTGTAGGCATAACAAAGCCTGTAGCAGCAACCTGCGCAAGAACGAGAGAAGCAACCCCAATCCTTCTAAGGGTTTTCTTTGTGCGTTTCATTGTACAAATACTCCTTTCCACTCCTTATAATTAACTGTGCATAAATAACATACACGCACTTACATATACTAACATTATAACACAATGTGCATAATTTTGAAAGAGGTTTTAAATTTTTTTTTGTTTAAAAATCAGTGTTTAAAAACCACTGTATATTAATATACGTCAACTCTTGCTCTTGGTTTATTATGATAAACCACACTCATAACAAGTCCTATCGCGAGCATATTTGTAAGAAGCGACGTTCCGCCGTAGCTTATAAACGGCAGCGGTATACCCGTAACAGGCATAAGCCCGATACACATGCCGACGTTTTCAAAGACATGGAACAGGAGCATTGCGCCCACTCCGGTGCATATGAATTTACCGTATGAATTCTCACATTTTTTCGCCGCCTTGAAGCATCTTGAAATGATAAGAAACAGCAGGCAGACTATTATGATTGCGCCCACAAATCCGAATTCCTCAGAGAACACGCTGAAAATGAAATCGGTGCTTTTTGTGGGGAGGTAGCCCATCTGGTTCTGCGTGCCGTGAAGGAAGCCCTTGCCCCAGAGCTGACCGGAGCCTACCGCGATCTTCGACTGGATAACGTTGTATCCGTTTCCGAGCGGGTCTATGTTAGGGTCGAAAAAGACGTTTATACGCTGCTTCTGATATTCGCTGAGCGCGAAACGGTATATAAGCGGAAGCGATATCCCCGCGACAGCGATAACAGGAATAATATATTTATATGAAAGCTTTGCAACAAACAGCATACATATAAACATGAACAGGAACACCAATGCCGAGCCGAGGTCGGGCTCAAGCATTATAAGACCGATAAGAACTGCAAGATGCAATAAAAGCCCCATCAGCACCCTGAACTCATTTATCCGCTCCTCAACCTTTGAAAGATGATATGAAAAGGTGAGAATGAAACAGATCTTTGCAAGCTCCGCCGGCTGAATTCCTATAGAACCGAAACGGATCCAGCTCCTCGCGCCCCAGTCTCCGGCAGTACCGAAAACAAGAACAAGGATGAGGATGAATATTGCGAATATATATATATACTTTACAATATTGCCGAACTGCTCATAGTCGAAGAAGCACAAAAACAGCATAAGCCCTATTCCGAGGCAGCCCGCCGCAGACTGCACTATAACATTCGTGTTTGTGCCGTATGATCTTGTCGCGGAATATATGATAACAATTCCGATCAAGGAAACGGCTATGGTAATAAGGAAAAGAAACCAATCAAATTCCTTAGTCATAAGACGTCGTTCGCCGTATTTTGTTACTTTACTTTTTCTCAATTGTATCTACCTTCCTTGTGCTATACGGGGTATCAGCCGAGCTTTATAATTCCCAATGAGCCTAATAACAATACCATAAGCAGTACCGGCGCTATGAATTTTACCATTGCAATATAAAGCTTTTTGCGTCCGAACTTCTCGCCGTTCTTTGTCGCCTCTTTGATGATCGCCTGCGGTCCGATAAACCAGCCTATAAGAACGCAGGTGCTTATGGCAACTATAGGCATAAATATGCTGTTGCTCAGGTAATCCGCAATATCGAGGATCTGCGCATTGGTCCCGTTTGGCAGCGGTAAGTCGAAATAGAACAGGTTATATCCGAGACATATAATGATACCGCCTATAAGCGCGATAACTGATTCTACTATTGTCGCTTTTTTTCTGCTCCAGCCGAATTTGTCCATAAGGCTTGATACGACTGCTTCAAGCACCGACATTGAGCTTGTCAGCGCGGCAAAAAGCACCATTAAAAAGAACGCGATCCCCACTATGGTGCCGACGCTGCCCATGGCGGCAAATACCTTTGGCATAGCGACAAACATAAGTCCCGGTCCGTAGGATCCCATTCCTTCCTCGCCCGCGAACACAAATACCGCCGGGATAAGCATAACGCCTGCTAAAAACGCTACCGATGTGTCAAAAATCTCGATCTGGTTTACAGAGCGCATCATATTATCCTTGTTTTTAACGTATGAGCCGTATGTGACCATGATCCCCATAGCTACGGATATACTGTAAAAGAGCTGCCCCATAGCGTCCGTAACAACGAGCAGAACATCCTTCACGCCCATACCCTTAAGCGACGGAACAACTAATCTTTTGAGTCCCTGAAGTCCGGTTCTTACAGTACCGTCATCGGTTTCATGCTTAAGTGTCAGCGAGAATATTGATATGCCGAGCACAAGTATGATAAGTACCGGCATGATTATCTTTGATGTGTTCTCTATTCCCTTGTTTACGCCGCGGTAGATAATAAACGCGGTTGCGCCAAGAAATATCGCGTCAAATATTATAGGCGGCGCTATGCCTGAAATAAAGCCCGTGAAATATTCATCTCCCGCTGCTGCCGCGCCGCTGCCCGTTATAAACGCGATGAGATATTTCAGCACCCATCCGCCGATTATACAGTAGTAGGGAAGGATAAGGAACGGGACAAGACATGCGAACACGCCTATCCACTTCCATTTTTTGCTCAGAGCCTTATACGCCGTGAGCGGGCTTTGTCTTGTTTTTCTTCCGATCGCTACCTCTGTCACAAGCAATGTGAAGCCGAATGTAAGCGCGAGAATAAGATAGATAACGAGGAATAAGCCTCCTCCGTCCTTTGCGGCCAGATACGGGAATCTCCATATGTTTCCGAGCCCGACCGCGCTTCCTGCCGCCGCCATTACGAATCCTAACGAGCCTGTGAATGAATTTCGTTTCTTTTGCATGATGTACCCCCATTATATTCTGTATAAATAACTACATATTTATAATACCACCTGAGTATGTTTTTGTCAATATGAATTAAAATACACAAGAATACAGCATTTATGCATTTTATTTTTATATATTTTACTTGACGTATCTATCGAAATTTGATAGAATAGGATGTGATGAAATATAATAGGAGGAAAACGCAGTGAAAAAACTTATGCTTGGAAACGAAGCTGTGGCGCGCGGTGCATTTGAGGCCGGCGTTGGCGTAGTTTCATCATATCCCGGTACGCCGAGTACCGAGATAACGGAGAATATGGTAAAATATGATGATGTATATGTGGAATGGGCGCCGAATGAAAAGGTTGCCTGCGAGGTTGCGATAGGCGCGTCAATCGCGGGCGCGAGGGCGATGTCATGCATGAAGCATGTCGGTCTTAACGTAATGGCGGACCCGGTGTTTACGGTAAGCTATACAGGTGTAAACGGCGGACTCGTGCTTTGCGTGGCTGACGACCCGGGAATGCACTCATCACAGAACGAGCAGGATTCACGCCACTATGCGAAGGCGTCAAAGATACTTATGCTTGAACCGTCAGACAGCGCGGAATGTAAGGAATATACAAAGAAAGCGTTCGAGCTTTCGGAGGAATTTGACACGCCTGTATTTATAAGGCTTTCAACAAGAGTGTCACATTCGCAGAGCCTTGTTGAAGAAACAGAAAGAGCGGATAAGCCGTTAAAGGATTATGACAAGAACCCGGGCAAATACGTTATGATGCCGGGCAATGCCGTAAAGCGTCATGTTGTTGTTGAGGAAAGAATGGCGGCCTTAAGAAAGATGTCAGATGAATCGCCGCTCAACACCGTTGAGGAAAACGGCTCGAAAATAGGCGTTATTTCAGCCGGTATCGCGTATGTTTATTCAAAAGAGGCACTCGGAGATGCCGTTGATTACTTAAAGCTCGGCGTGGTATATCCGATGCCGGAGCAGAAGATCCGCGATTTTGCCGCAAAGCATGATAAGATATACATAGTTGAGGAGCTTGATCCGGTAATAGAAGAGTTCGTTAAGAGTCTCGGTATTGAGGTGATAGGAAAGAGCGAGTTCACGCTTTTAGGCGAGTACACGCCGGCAATGATAAAGAAGGTCGTATTGGGAATAGATCCGCCGGAGTTTGACGCGATCGATGAAACGATCCCGGTTCGTCCGCCGGTAATGTGCGCGGGATGTCCGCACAGAGGCACCTTCTACGTGCTTAAAAAGCTCGGACTTGTCGTATCGGGCGATATAGGCTGCTACACATTGGGCGCGACACCGCCATTGCAGGCAGTTGATTCTGTTGTGTGCATGGGCGCATCGGTAAGCGCGGCGCACGGCATGGCAAAGGCGAGAGGCGCGGAGTTTAATAAGAAGCTCGTTTCAGTAATAGGCGACTCGACCTTTATGCATTCGGGTATAACAGGTCTTGTTGATATAGTATACAACAAAGGCAACAATACGGTTATAATCTTAGATAACTCGATCACCGGCATGACAGGTCATCAGGATAACCCGACAACCGGATACACGATCCGCAAGGAGGAAACAAAGCAGGTAAATCTCGTAGCGCTTGCAAAATCAATAGGCATAGATCACGTTGTGGTTGCAGATCCGTTTGACGTTAAGAACTTTGAAAAGGTGGTTAAGGAAGAGGTTAACCGCGAGGAGCCGTCCGTTATTATCGCGCAGAGACCGTGCGCGCTTCTGCCGCCTATGCGCAAGAAGTACAGCGGGCACTGCAATATAACAGATAACTGCAAAAAGTGTAAGATGTGCATGAAGCTGGGCTGTCCCGCTATTTCGATCGAGAACGATACGGTTAAGATAGATCGTACACAGTGCAACGGATGCGGACTTTGTACAAATGTATGTCCGTTTAATGCGATAGAGAAGGAGGACTGATTCTATGAACATAATGATAGTAGGCGTAGGCGGTCAGGGAACACTTCTTGCTAGCCGCATACTCGGTAACGTAGCCATAAAGCAGGGCTATGACGTAAAGGTCAGCGAGGTGCACGGAATGTCACAGCGCGGCGGAAGTGTTGTTACATATGTTAAATACGGAGAAAAGGTGCATTCGCCGATCATAGACAAGGGCGAGGCGGATCTGATCCTTGCATTTGAGATGCTTGAGGCAATGCGCGCTCTGCCGTTCCTTAAAAAGGGCGGCAGGATGATAGCGAACACGCAGAAGATGAATCCGATGCCGGTAATAACCGGCGCAATGTCATATCCTGAGGATATAGAGAAAAAGATTGCGGAAAAGGTTGATTTAGTAGCGGTTGACGCGCTTTCACTCGCAGAGCAGGCGGGCACATTCAAGGCGGTAAATGTCGTTCTTATCGGACTTCTTGCCGCAAGCATGGATGTGGACAAGGAGGTCTGGATCGACGTTATACGTCAGACCGTTCCGGAGCGCTTTATAGACCTTAATCTTAAGGCGTTTGAATTAGGCTATAATCTGTAATATATTTAC
>JAFLUC010000082.1:0-1465 GCA_022509005.1 Oscillospiraceae bacterium
TTAGCTTTAATTGAGGGGGTCATGGGCTGCTATGACGGTATGGCAATGGATAGCCCTGCCGCAAGTTCGTATGATATTGCATCAAAGCTAGACTGTCCTACCGTGCTTATAATTCCGGCACGGGGTATGGCATATACGATTGTGCCGATAATAAAAGGGCTTCTAAGCGAGGACAAAAGCCACCGTATAAAGGCTGTAATTTTAAATGGCGTAAGCCGGATGACATATATGCAGCTTAAGCCTGTGATTGAAAAGGAAACCGGTATAAAAGCCGCAGGATATATTCCGCGGTTTGATACGGTTCTCGAAAGTCGTCATCTGGGTCTGGTCATGCCAGAGGAAAATACAGAAAAAATAATTTCACAGACTGCCGAGACAATATCGGAAACTATTGATATTGATTTACTTCTTGACATTGCAAGCGACTGCGCGGAACTTCGATATACCGAAAGTGAATTTAATTCATGCTATGATGTTAATATCGGAGTAGCATATGATGAAGCCTTCTGCTTTTATTATAAAGATAATATTGATATCTTAAAAAGCATGGGCGCAAAAATAACATATTTCAGTCCATTAAATGATAAAAAGCTGCCGGATAATCTTGACGGAATAATTCTCGGCGGCGGATATCCTGAGGTCTGTGCCGATAAACTTAGTAAAAACAACGAGTTTTTAGGGGACATAAAAAATAAAATACAAAACGGTATTCCGTGTCTTGCCGAATGCGGTGGATTTATGTATCTGCACAGCTCAATGGAGGGAGAGGCCGGAAAAGAATATAAAATGGCTGATGTGATAAAGGGACGAGCCTTTAAAACAGATAAGCTTGTACGCTTCGGGTATATCAATGTGTCAGGAGAAAACGAATTTATAAAAAATGGCGAATGCTTAAAAGCGCATGAATTTCATTATTGGGATAGCACCGCAAACGGTAACGATTGCATTGCGGTAAAACCGAACGGAAAGAGGTCATGGGAATGTATTCATGCAAGCGGAAACATCTTCGCGGGCTTTCCGCATCTTTATTACAGGTCGAATCTGAATTTCATAAGGAGATTTTTGTCAAAATGCTCGAACTCATAACAGGCGGAAGCGGCAGCGGCAAATCAGAATATGCGGAGAACAGGGCTATGGAGCTTTGCGGCGATAGCGAACCGCTTATTTATCTTGCCGCGATGAAGCCGTATGGCGAGGGGGCGCAAAAAAGAATTGAACGACACCGCAAGCTGCGCGAGGGCAAGGGTTTTAAGACGATTGAAAAATATATCGATTACGCAGATGTGGAACTGCCCGAAAACGCAACGGTGCTGCTTGAATGTATGTCAAATCTTTTGGCAAACGAGATGTTTGATGCGGGCGGCGATTTTATAAGGCGAATAATAACGGGCATTGAGCATATTGCAGATAGCAGCAAAAATCTTGTTATAGTAACAAACGATATTTTCTCGGATGGTGTTTCTTA
>JAFLUC010000082.1:1565-10245 GCA_022509005.1 Oscillospiraceae bacterium
AAGGAAATTAAAAATGTTTAAATCATTAATTACTGCATTTTCAATGTATTCAAAAATCCCTATGCCGAAGATTGAATGGGATGAGAAAAGCATGAAATACGTGATGTGCTTTTTCCCGCTTGTCGGATCAATAATTGGTGCGGTGATGTATGCGGCAGGCTCGGTTATGCTGCGGTATAATGTAAATTCGCTATTGTTTGCGGCAGTGATGAGCGTTATTCCAATCATAATAACAGGCGGTATTCATCTTGACGGATTTATTGATACGGCAGATGCGTTATCGTCCTATGGCGATAAGGAGAAAAAACTTGAAATTATGAAGGATCCGCATGTGGGCGCTTTTGCAATAATATGGACGGCCGTGTATTTTGTGCTGAGTCTCGGAATATGGAGCGTAGTAGCGCAGAGGGATTTACCGCTAATCGCAGCCGGGTTTGTACTGTCAAGAACGCTGAGCGGCATGTCGGTCATATGCTTTAAATGCGCAAAAAATAGCGGACTTGCGTATATGTTTAAAGACGCGGCGCATAAAAAGCGTGTGCAGCTTGTGCTTGCGCTATGGCTTGTATTAGTCACAGCCGGGATATTTGTTCTTGACATAAAACGCGCGGTGGCTATGTCTATAGCGGCATCGGTTATATTTTTGTGGCACTATTACAATTGCCGCAAAAACTTCGTAGGAATAACCGGCGACATTGCCGGATGCTTTCTTGTGGTGTGTGAATTGGCAATGACAGCAGCAATAGCAATAGTATTGTGAACAACAAAATAAATGTAATTCTTCACTGAAAAAGTGAAGCTTATCCCTGGTGTAATTTAGCATCAGGGATTTTTGTTTCATAATTATTTAAAAAATGCAACATTTTCCCAATTTCAAAAGTATTCTATATGAAAACAATATGTTTATCAAAAACAGGGAGGTAGATTTTTATGGTAATTACAAAAGAAATCATTTCGGAGGTGGCTGACTTGTGAAAAAAATGATATCAATTTTATGTGCATTGTCATTATGCGCATCTTTTACAAGCGTCTTTGCCGATAGCTCCGGTGATAAAGAATATTCGTCCGAAGGCGGGTATTTCATAACAGATTATCGTGGGATAACATGTTATTACGATACGGACGGTTCAAAATACGACTATTATTTGCATGAGGATACTAACTCTGTGAGTTTATATTATAGGAGCGGAACAAAACGGGATGTAATAGTACCCGAAACAGTCAACGGTGTGCCGGTAACAATGGTAAGCGGTTTTGAGGGAAACAGGGAGAGGCCGGTGAGTATTATTTTTCCGGACACAGTAACTACGATAGATAGCTTTGATAAGTATATAAATTTAAAAAGTATTAAACTGTCCAATAGCTTAACAGAGATAGGATATGCGGTGTTCAGCGAGTGTACCTCGCTTGAAAGTATAGAAATCCCCTCATCTGTTACAAAGATTGACCAGGCTGCTTTTTCAAAATGTACTTCATTAAGGCGTGTTACATTTAATGAAGGATTACTATCCATAGGTGTAATTGCTTTTGCTGATTGTCCGATAGAATTCGTTAAGCTGCCGTCAACCCTTGCCAAGATTGGAAGGAGCTGTTTTTTGAGAAATAAGGCTTTAAAAACAATTACTATTCCTGAGAATGTGCGGCATATTGAAGAGAATGTATTTGGACAATCTGCGATTGAGACTGTAGAGTTGAAATGCAAAGCCGAATATATAGGTTATGGTGCATTTTCCGGCGAAAATCTGAGGGAGGTCGCCGGGCTTTCTAAAGAGGATATTATTCAATTCTGGACTGCATTTAATAATACGCCGTGGCAGAAACAGATGGTTGATGAAAACGAACCGTTTCTTGTGGACAAAAACGGCAGACTTGTTGCATATGTCGGAACACAAACAGAAATAGAGCTGCCGGATACCGTAAAAACGGTCGGGTCAGGGGCATTCGCCGGCAAGCCGATCACAAGTGTTGTGATACCGAGTTCTGTGACCGAAATTGAAGAAACGGCATTTTATCAATGTGAAGAGCTTCGCTCAATTACAATTCCGGCAAGTGTTACACAAATCGGTAAACTGGCATTTTCTAATTGCTACCGATTGAAGAATATTACATTTGAGTATAGTGATAAAATGCTGAATCTTGGTTCCTCTGCGTTTCAGTTTACACTTGCATCGCCGGAAACTGTTATGACAAATAACAGAAGGTATTCCAATCAGCAAACGGCCTTTCAAAACACATATTTTGATGAGGATTATGTTCCGGTAAGTAATAATGGTGTATACTATGATGATGAATATATTGAACCGGAACAATTATTCAAACCGCCTACAGCGCCGGAAGCAACAGCGGCAGCATCACCGACAACCACAGAGGTTCCGGTACCAGAGGTAACAGAAACACCGGAGGAGTTGACAGTCACTGCTAATAGTGATGGCATTTCGGTATCAATAGGTAATAAAGAAGTAGACTTTAATGATGCGCAGCCGTTTGTTGATGAAAACGGGCGTACACAAATCCCGTTCAGAGCTGTTGCAGAAGCGTTGGGCTGTACCGTGGACTGGGATGACGAAACACAGACTGCGACACTTTCCAAAGATAATAGAATGGTAATTATTAAAATAGGTAACGCAAATATGCAGATCGGTAAAAACATAATAACAATGGATACCACCGCGCAAATTGTCAATGAAAGAACATATATACCCGTTCGCTTTGTCGGAGAAGCATTAGGTATGAAGGTAAACTGGGAAAGTAAATAGGGCGTTTTCTCTAGCTGCACTAAGGCTGTCTGTGCGTAATGTACAGACAGTTTTAGTTTTTTTCATTTTTTTGAAAAAAGATGAAAAAAACACTTGACAAATTGAGTTTACTGTTGTAAACTATAGATAGGGTTACAAGTGTAGCCTGGAAAAGTGAACAGTCCACTTGCGGACCTGGACGGAAAGGAGATAAATTTATGGTAACAAAATCAACAAAAAGAAATTGTGTCAGAGTAGGGAATAAAATAAAAAAAAGAATGATTTCCATTTTCAGCGCGGCGGCTCTGATAGCAACAATGGCATCTGTGCCGACCGCCTTTGCACAAACCGAATTAAAAGTGGGGGATTATGTTAAGATAGGCAGTTATAAGAATCAAGCGATACTTTGGCGATATGCCGGTGATGATGAAAACGGTAAGCTTATGGTGAGCAAGGATATTATCTGTTTTAAATCTTATGATGCAGCCGGAAAGCAAAGTGAGATTAAGGATAGAGTTACATATGGCTCTAATATATGGTCAGAATCGACTATACGCTGCTGGTTGAATTCAGAGAAATTCGTTGTAAACTATGAGTATAGCAATGCTCCGACAAGAGAAAATGTCTGGCTCGGATACAACTCCTATGATACAGAAGCAGGTTTTCTTTCTAACTTTGATAAAAAGGAAATAGATGCCATAAAAGAAGTGAAGCTTAAAACTACATTGAATAATGTCGATGCTGCTTTGGCGGATGGTGAATATAATACCGTAACATATGATTACGATTTTAACGAATCAGTTGAAACAAAAAAATATCAAATCAGCATAGACAAGGTATTTCTTCTTAATGAAAATCAACTAAAAATAGTTATATCAAATTTAACAGATGGCTTCTACATATATGGAGATTCAGTCATTGACAGCGGAGCATATAAAGGGCTTGACACGAGCATGAAATCCGGTTATCTGCTGCGTTCTCCGAACACATATGAAAAAGCAGCAGATAAAGTTTACGTTGTTACTGAATCCGAAGGCAAGGCTTATTGTGATTCGTCCATGGAAGCATATATGAGCAGCGGAATCCGCCCGGCATTATACCTGAATGATACTGTGGAATTCGTAGAAGGAAACGGAACAAAGACAAGTCCTTATGCAATTTCAAACATACCGGTTGAACCATCACCCGCCGCAGCACCGACATATTCAGATTGTGATGACACATCTGTGACAGCGCTGACCGGCATGGGTATATTATCAGGAGACGGTGATGGGAATTTCAGACCTGATGACTTGCTTACACGCGCAGAATTTTCTTCTATGGTTTCGCGCGTCACAGGTATAGATAATATGGCATCATCTGATATCCTGTCCAAAAGCCAATTTTCAGATATAGATAATGACCATTGGGCATTTCAATATATCACTTTCTGCAGCGATAATACTTTTATAGACGGTTATGACGACGGAACCTTCAGACCAAATGAAAATATATCCATTGCTCAAGCACTGAAAATATGCTTGTCTGCTGTCGGGTACAACAACTTGATTGAGCAGGATAATGCTGTTTGGCATAAGCCTTGGATCGATACTGCATATGATTACAAGCTTATTGACAGCAAACCGGATAATCCCGATAGAGTTATATCAAGGCAAGAAGCGGCAGAGTTAATATATCGCACAATAAATATGCCGTTATGTGTTGTAACAGGATTTGATTTTGCTGATGGTAAGGCTGTTCCAACATTCAGATTGTGTGACGGCACAACGGATGAAGATGGTGAAACAATGACAGTGGAGACACTGTACACAAGATATGTTAAATAAGATATCTAGCTATAATTGACATAACACTCCATATCCTTAAGAACTCTTCAAAATGTGGATATTCACATTTTGAGGAGTTCTTTCTTTATGCGGAAGCATAAAAACCCATTATTGACAAAACAGGACATTCATGTTATAATTGTATCATTGAAAGCGAAGGGAGCATTTGAGATGATAACGATAGTGGCAAATTTTGATGTTAAGCCTGATTGTGTAGATAAGTTTATCCGTCTGGCCGCAGACTGCACACGCAATACGCGCAAGGAGAACGGAAATCTTTCATATAAGGTTTTTCAGGCGAGATATGACAAGACAAAATTTACATTTATTGAGGAATGGCTCAATGATGTTGCTATCGAAAAACATAACGAAATGCCGCATTTTCAGTCGTTTATCACCATGATTGCGCCGCTCATAAACGGTGAGCCAAAGATAACGCAGATTATGAATGTTCCTGCGATAAGATGATATTACACAGCCGCCCGGAAGGCGGCTTTTTTACCATGAAAATGTAAGAGGTGGGATAATGGCGATATTTACAATAGGCGATCTTCATTTGCCGCTCGGAATAGATAAGCCTATGAATATATTCGGCAGCCAGTGGGATAATTACGTTGATCGTATTGCTGCCAATTGGAGCGCGGTTGTGCGTGAGGATGACACGGTTGTTATCCCGGGTGATTTTTCGTGGGCGACATATATTGAGCAGGCGCAAAAGGATTTTGAGTATCTTGATAAGCTGCCGGGCAGAAAAATCATCATCAAGGGAAATCATGATTACTGGTGGACAACGATGAGCAAGCTCAATGAGTATCTTATGAAGAATGAGTTTTCGAGCATTTCGTTTTTGCAGAATAACTCATTTGTTGCTGACGGAATCTCGATATGCGGAACGCGCGGCTGGACATATCCGGCATGGACAACATTTTCAGCCGATGATGAGAAGTATTTTAAACGTGAGGTGGGCAGACTGGAGCTGTCGCTTAAATCGGCTAAGACTGATGAGATTTACGTTTTTACACATTATCCGCCGATGTCGCGTGAATGCGAGGGCAATGCGTTTACGGAAATGATGAAAAAATACAATGTCAAGCGCTGCTATTACGGGCATCTGCACGGCTACAGTCATGCAAACCGTATCCCGGGTATTGTGGACGGAATAGAATATCATCTTGTTTCATCTGATTATCTCAGATTTGTATTGAAATTTGTTGGGAGTGAATCTAATGAAGATAATGTTTGCATCTGATATACACGGCTCGGCATATTATGCCGGGTTACTGGTTAAAGCATATAAGGAAAGCGGTGCGGATAAGCTTGTGCTGCTCGGCGATATTTTATATCACGGACCGAGAAACGATCTGCCTAAAGACTACAATCCAAAACAGGTAATAGAGCTTTTAAACGCTATATCTGACGAGCTGCTGTGTGTTCGAGGTAACTGTGATACCGAGGTTGACCAGATGGTGCTGTCTTTTCCTATTCTCGCAGATTATGCGGTGCTGTATCTTGACGGAAGAATGTATTATCTGACACATGGACACAAATACGGGTTTGATAATTTCCCGAACATCAAAAAGGGCGACGCTATAGTTCAGGGTCATACTCATGTTCCGGTTTTAGAAGAACGAGACGGAATATTGTGCGTCAATCCGGGTTCGGTATCGATCCCGAAGGAGGGCAGCGCGCACCGGTGCCTTATATATGAAAACGGAGAGTTCAGAGAGGTAATACTTGAATGATTTTAGTTATAGCAGAGAAGCCGTCATTAGGACGTGACATTGCCGACGCTTTGCCGGGAACGAAAACAAGCAGTGACAGGCGCTATATAAAAAAGGGCGATTATGTGATAACATGGGTTTTCGGACATATGCTTTCACTTAAAGAGCCGGAGGACTATGATAAGAAATACAAGAAATGGTCGGCAGAGCAGCTGCCGATTTATTTTTCAGATTGGGGACATAAAATAGGTAAAGATTCAAGCGGCGGCTTCGAGAGCAAGGCGGCGCGCGTAAAGCTCATAGGCGAGCTTTTAGCCGAGTCTGATTCAGTAATTCACGCGGGCGACCCCGACGAGGAGGGACAGCTTCTCATTGACGAGCTTTTACAGTGGTTCCATTATGATAAACCTGTAATGCGGCTTGATACCGGAGATACCACAAGAGGCGGACTTATAAAGGCGCTTGGTAAAATGAAGGATAACAGGGAATGCGTGAACGAGGGGTGGAGCGCATATGCGCGCTCAGTGGCGGATTTAATGGTAGGCGTAAACATGAGCCGCTTTTTCACCTGTGCCAATAAAAGCGTGCTGCTTACGGTGGGTCGTGTGCAGACGCCGACTCTCGGACTGGTTGTGGCGCGTGATATGCAGATTGAGGGACACATAAAGACTGTTTATTACGATATTTATATAGATCTTGATGTGGAGACACCGGACGGAATAAAGCGTATACGTGCCAAGTATCAGCCGAAGAAGAAGCCGAAAAAAGGCGAGGAGGATAATTCGCAGATTACGGATAAAGCCGAGGCGGAGCGAATTGTGAAAACTCTTATCGGAAAAAGCTATAAAGCTGAAATTGAGAGAAAGATGATAAACGAGGATCCTCCGCTGCCGTTTAATCTCGTTAAACTTCAAAGCTACTGTTCAAGTCATTTCGGATATAATCCTAAGGACGTTATGGATATAACTCAGTCGCTGCGTGAAAAGCATAAGGCGATAACATATAACCGATCGGACTGCCAATATCTTTCGGAGGAGCATTTTAAAGAAGCGCCTAAAACTATGGAGCGTGTTATACAGAATATCAGCTACCGCCCGAAGGAGCTTGATATGACGATCCATTCAAAGTGCTTTAACGATAAGAATATTACAGCGCATTTTGCTATTATCCCGACAAATAACGCGGTAAATCTCGATAAGCTTACGGAGCGCGAAAGAAACGTATATCTTGCCGTATGTAAATATTACATGACTCAGTTTCTGCCGAAGGCGATAAAGGAAAAATCAAAGCTCACAGCGGACGTTGATGCAGAGCATAATCTTGTCGCATATTCAAACAAGGTCATAAATCCGGGATATCTTGCGATATTCAAGGATATTAAGAGAGAGGAGCCAACAGTATTGTCGGAAATTACGCCGGGGACATATAAAGCAGCGGGCGCGGACGGCGCGACAGAGGAAAAGGAGACAAAGCCGCCGTCACGATACACAAAGGCAACGCTCAACGAGGACATGACGCGCATTGCAAAATACGTCACCGACCCGAAAATAAAGAAGCTTCTTGAGCTTAAGGACAAGGACAAAAAGGGCGAGAACGGTTCGATAGGCACATCAGCAACGCGAAGCTCCATCATAGACGGACTTGTAAGCAAGGGTTATCTGGAAGAAAAGGGCAAAAAGCTCATTTCAACCGAGCTGGGAAGAGAGCTGTACAGGATACTGCCCGATGAAATCAAGAAAGCTGATATGACTGCTGAGTGGTGGGTTATCCAGGAGGATATACGCGCCGGAAAAGCGGGCTATGAGGCACTTACGCATAATGTGCTTGAAACGATTGAGAAGATAATAAAAAATGAGTATCCGTCTGTGGATCAGACCGTAATGGGCAATCAGTATATAAGGCGTCACAATAAAAAAGAGGGTGTGAAGCAGATAGAGGTTCTCGGTAAATGCCCAATGTGCGGCGGAAACGTGGTTGAGGGCGCAAAGGGCTTCGGCTGTATGAACTGGCGGCCGCCGAAGTCGTGCAAATTCGTTATATGGAAAAAGCACAAGGCAGGCTTGTTCAAGAAGCAGAATTTCACAAAAACGATGGTGAAAAAATGGCTCACAGGAAAGTCTGTCGAATGTAAAAAGCTTTCATCAAATGACGGACGCGAATTTGCCGCCGAGGTCACAATGCGCATCAATCCGTCAGGACAATACGGCCCTGTGGAGTTTGATCTGCATTTTAAGACCGAAAAACCTAAGCAGCCTGACAAAACTGAAAAATAATAGAGAAATTATATAAAATAATCTAGACAATCAGATGTTTTTATGGTATAATATATACAATAATTTCCAAAGAAAGGGTGATTTATTATGAATCTTGATATGCTTCATCCGGCTGACCAGTTGGT
>JAFLUC010000083.1 GCA_022509005.1 Oscillospiraceae bacterium
ATCCGCAATAACTCCTGTGACCTGTGCCTGGTTGTTTGTAATATCCATATGATAACATCCTCCTTAGTTTGCTGCAGCGCGTTTGCTGCAATCGTTATTTTGGTTATAATTATATATATGCTTGGCATTGCTGAAATATGACTATAATTTTCATTAATAAACCTTGACAAATACAGCTAAAAATGAGATAATAAAGGATAGGTGATATTTTATGATACTAAAATTGATATTAGTGGCTATATGCGCACTGCTTCTTGTTATATGCTACAGAACACGCGCGTTTGCCGAAAAAATACTAAGACTTAAAGATGACCGAGTCACAGATAAGCTGATTTTGAAAATCAAGAGTATTGCTCTTGGTATTTCAATGATTTTATTTATCTGCACAATGATATTTGTAAAATAAGTATAGAGAGGTTATATAAAATGGAAGACGCAAAAAATATTGCAAAAACCTATAATCCTCAGGAATTTGAGGACAAGCTATATAATAATTGGGTAACAAAGGGCTATTTCCATGCAGAGGTAGACGCTAAGAAAAAGCCGTTTACAATCGTTATCCCGCCCCCGAATGTAACAGGTCAGCTGCACATGGGTCACGCGTTTGATGAAACATTGCAGGATATCCTTATCCGTTACAAGAGAATGCAGGGCTATGAGGCTCTTTGGGTGCCGGGTACAGACCATGCCGGCATTGCTACTCAGATAAAGGTTGAGGCGGAGCTTCGTGAAAAGGAAGGACTTACACGCTACGATCTGGGAAGAGACAAGTTTTTGGAGCGCGTTTGGGACTGGAAGGAAAAGTACGGCAGCCGTATTATAAATCAGTTAAAGAAAATCGGTTCATCATGTGACTGGGACAGAGAACGTTTCACAATGGACGAGGGCTGCTCAAAGGCTGTTCGTGAGGTGTTCGTAAATCTGTATAATAAGGGTCTTATCTACAGAGGACCGAGAATTATAAACTGGTGTCCGAACTGTATAACAGCTCTTTCAAATGAAGAGGTTGAGCACACAGAGCAGGCAGGCCACTTCTGGCATATCAAGTATCCGATCAAGGGTACAGATGATTTTGTAATAATCGCTACAACACGTCCGGAAACACTCTTCGGTGATACTGCTGTTGCGGTAAATCCTGAGGATGAGCGTTATAAGGATCTTATAGGCAAAACATTGTTATTGCCGCTTACGGACAGAGAAATACCGGTTGTTGCCGATGAATATGTTGACAAGGAATTCGGAACAGGCTGCGTTAAGATCACGCCGGCTCATGACCCGAACGACTTTGAGGTAGGAAAGAGACATGATCTTGAAATAATCAAGGTTATGAACGATGACGCGACAATGAACTCGTATGCAGGCAAGTACGAGGGTATGGATCGCTATGAGTGCCGCAAGGCTATGGTTAAGGATCTTGAAGAGATGGGACTTCTCGTTAAGGTTGAGGATCACAGCCACAATGTAGGCGCATGCTACCGCTGCGGAACAACAATTGAGCCTATCGTTTCAGACCAGTGGTTTGTAAAGATGGCGCCGCTTGCAGAGGCAGCTATAAAGGCAGTAAATGAGAAGCACACGGAATTTGTTCCGGACCGTTTCTCCAAGATATACATGAACTGGATGGAGAATGTTTACGACTGGTGTATTTCACGTCAGCTCTGGTGGGGACATAGAATCCCGGCATTCTATTGTGACGAATGCGGCGAAATGACCGTTTCAAAGGAGGATATCACAGTATGTCCTAAGTGCGGAGGCAAGGTTCGTCAGGAGGAGGACGTTCTCGATACATGGTTCTCGTCGGCTCTTTGGCCGTTCTCAACACTCGGCTGGCCGGAAAAGACACCGGAGCTTGATTATTTCTATCCTACAAGCGTGCTTGTAACAGGATATGATATCATCTTCTTCTGGGTATCAAGAATGATATTCTCAGCTTGTGAGCACACAGGTATGGCTCCGTTTAAGCACGTGTTCATTCACGGTCTTGTGCGTGACGGTAAGGGCGAAAAGATGTCCAAGTCAAAGGGCAATGGTGTTGACCCGCTTCAGATTATCGAAATGTACGGCGCGGACGCGCTGAGATTTACTCTTGTTACAGGCGTTGCACCGGGTAATGATATGAGATTCCCGGTTACCTATGAGCCGCCGGTTCCGGCAGGAAAGAACCCTGACCCGGCTGTGAATAAGATAGTAGGCGCTCCGGGCGTTGAGGCAAGCAGAAACTTCGCTAATAAGATATGGAACGCTTCAAGATTTGCGCTTATGAATCTTGATATAACAGAGAACAAGCTCCCTGACACTGCGGATTTACAGCTTGAAGATAAGTGGATATTATCACTCTTTAACACTCTCGTTAAGGAGGTTACAACTAATCTTGACAAATTTGAGCTTGGCGTTGCTGCGGCTAAGATTTACAGTTTCATTTGGGAAAAGCTTTGTGACTGGTACATTGAGCTTATAAAGCCGAGACTGTTCGATAAAGAAAACCCGACAGGCAAGACAGCGCAGTATGTACTCACATATGTGCTTTCAAGCACAATGCAGATATTGCATCCGTTTATGCCGTTTATCACAGAGGAGATCTGGCAGCACCTTCCGCACGAGGGTGAAAGCATCGTAATCAGCAAGTATCCTGAATATGACGAAAGTCTCGTATTCGCGGAAGAAGAAAAGCAGATGGAAATGATTATGGGAGCAATCTCCGCTGTAAGAAACAGACGCGCTGAGATGAATGTTCCGCCGTCAAAGAAGGCAAAGACAATAATCGTTACAGAGAATACGGATGTATTCACAAAGGGTGCGGCATTCTTTGAGAAGCTTGCATCTGCAAGCGAGGTTGTCGTTACAGGCACAAAAGAAGGTATAGACGCAAATGCCGTAAACGTAGTTGTTCACGGCGCAGAGATATTCTTGCCAATGAGCGAGCTTGTTGATAAGGACAAGGAGCTTGCAAGACTTAACGGTGAGAAGAAGAAGCTTGAAGCTGAAATCAAGCGCGCAAACGGCAAGCTGAATAACCAGGGCTTTATCGCAAAGGCCCCGCAGAAGCTTGTTGACGAGGAAAAGGCAAAGCTTGAAAAGTATAAGGCTATGCTGGACAAGGTTCTGGAAAGTATCACTGCGATGGAAACGCTATAATTATGAATTACAGCGAAGCAATAGAATATATACATTTAATACCGAAGTTTATAAGACCGCTTGGCAATGAAAATCTTGGTAAGCTGCTTGATATAATGGGAAATCCCCAGAAAAGGCTTAAATTTGTTCACGTTGCCGGAACAAACGGAAAAGGCTCTGTATGCGCAATGACTGCGGAGATATTAAAACGCGCAGGGTATAAAACGGGACTTTTCACATCGCCGTTCATAGTGGTGTTTAACGAGCGAATTCAGATTAACAACGAGCTTATTCCTGATGATGTTCTTGCGGAGTATGTATCTGAAATTTCCGGGCTTATGAAGGCAAATGATGCGCAGGTATCGGAATTCGCGTTCATATTCGCAGTGGCTATGAAGTATTTTGCTGATATGGAATGCGATATTGTCGTGCTTGAAACAGGCATGGGAGGACGGCTTGACGCAACAAATATAATCCCGTCACCTGAGGCGGCGGTACTCACCGAAATAGGCATGGATCATATGCAGTATCTCGGTGATACAGTCGAAGAAATCGCGGCGGAAAAGTGCGGCATTATAAAGCCGGGCTGCGAGGTCGTTTCTGCGATAAATGAGCATGTGCGAGATATAATAAAAAAAGCGGCAGAACAAGCCGGAGCTAATCTCACGATTTGCGAAAAGGCGGGGAGGAAGCCGGGCAGCTTCATATATAAAACATGGGGCTATCATATTGCACTCAAAGGCGCATATCAGGCGGAAAACGCATCGATTGTACTTGAAACAACAGAAGCGCTGCGCCGCAAGGGCTGGAAAATTCAGGCATCGGCTGCGAGTGAAGGCTTCAAAAATGTGAAATGGAAGGCAAGATATGAATTCCTTGCCGATAATATCGTCGTTGACGGCGCGCATAATATAGACGGCATAAGAGCGTTAAAAGAGGCGCTTTCCGAAGAGGACAGGGAAATCATTCTTGTGCTCGCAATGATGAAGGATAAAGCCTATGAGGAATGTATAGCAGAAATTGCCCAAGCGGCACGCTGTGTTATTGCGTCACAGTTGGATATGCCTCGTGCCCTTGCTGCCGATGAAATAAAGGCGGTTGTGGATAGTACAGGCATAGAGTGCATTGCCGAACTTGATGTAGAAAAAGCACTTGATACCGCGCTTGACCTTGCGGGCGAGAAACGGCTTATATGCATCTGCGGCTCGCTCTATCTTGCAGGCGACGCGGAACGGATATTGAAAGAAAAAGGAATATTTGCGTTTTAAGACTAAAAATTTTCAAAAAAGTTGAAAAAACACTTGCAAATTTAAAATTTTATGGTATAATAGATTGGTATAGCGCTATTACGTGAGCAGAAATGCTCTTTATAAAGGAGGTCTGGACATTGAATAATGTATTTATTATCCTGCATCTTATAGTATCGATTTTACTTATCGTTGTCGTACTTATTCAGGAGGGTAAGGATCCGGGTATGAGAGGTATCCAGGGTGCTTCATCAGATATGGGCGACTCGTTCTTCAAGAAGCAGGGCGGAACAACTAAGGAAAAAATGCAGGTTCAGCTTACAACAACAATTGCTGTACTGTTCCTCATAACAACAGTAGTACTTGTGATTTTAACATCAAGAGGCTAATTAAGAGAAGCTGCGGGGTATTAAACCCCGCAATTTTTTTATCTTAAAATATTGATTTATTTTGCTATTTATAGTATAATCTACTTAATAAATATAATTTAAAAGGAGAAGAATTATGTTAGAGGAATTAAAGCAAAAAGTATATGAAGCCAATATGGATTTGCCGAGGTACGGACTTGTTACATTCACTTGGGGCAATGTTTCGGGAATTGACAGAGAAAAGGGCTTGTTTGTTATAAAGCCTTCAGGTGTTGAGTATGATCTCTTAAAGCCGGAGGATATGGTAGTTATGGATCTGGACGGCAACAAGGTTGAGGGTGAATATAATCCGTCATCGGATACGCCGACTCATCTTGAGCTGTACAAGGCATTCCCGGAGTGCGGCGGTATTGTTCATACGCATTCATCATGGGCAACGTCATTTGCTCAGGCGTGCAAGGGTATTCCGCCGTTCGGCACAACACACGCGGACTATTTCTATGGTGAAATCCCGGCTACTCGTCTTATGACTGCCGAAGAGATAAAAGGCGAATATGAAAAGAACACAGGTCTTGTAATTATTGAAACATTTAAAGATAAGGACCCCAATGCAATACCGGGCGTTCTCGTATCAAATCACGGTCCGTTCGCATGGGGTACTGATCCTCATAATGCGGTACATAACGCTGTTGTTATGGAGGAATGTGCAAAAATGGCGCTCAGATGCATGCAGCTTACACCGGGATTGCCGCCTATTTCACAGGCAATTCTCGATAAGCACTATCTCCGCAAGCACGGCGCGAATGCATATTACGGACAGGGCAAATAATAGAATTTTAAGGAGTTTTTAGTGGACGCGGATATTAAGATTTTAAAGGATGAAAAGGAAAAGGTAATAATTGCGGGAATCCACACGGGCAGACGCGATTATATTAATGATACAACCGAGGAATCGATGCGCGAGCTTACCGAGCTTGTGGAAACAGCAGGCGGCGAGGTTGTGGGCGAGCTGATACAAAATCGTCCTTCGCCTGACAGCGGAACGTATCTCGGTGAGGGTAAGCTTGAAGAATTGAAGAATGCGGTGGAAACACTGCACGCGGATTTAGTTGTGTTTGATGATGAAATGTCGCCGGCTCAGCTGAGAAACGTAAACGAATATTTAAAGGTTCGTGTGCTTGACCGTTCAATGCTTATACTTGATATATTCGCCATGCGCGCGCGTTCGGGTGAGGGTAAATTGCAGGTAGAGCTGGCACAGCTTAAATATCAGCTTCCAAGGCTGCACGGCTGGGGACTTGAAATGCATCGACTCGGTGCCGGTATAGGAACAAGAGGCCCGGGCGAAACGCAGCTTGAAATTGACCGCCGCCATATAAGAACAAGAATAAGCGCACTTGAGGCGGAGCTTAAAGAGGTAAAAAAGCATCGTGAGCTTCTGCGCACAAGGCGAGTTAAGGACGGTGTTATCACCTGCGCTCTTGTCGGCTATACCAACGCGGGCAAATCAACGCTTTTAAACAGATTGACTGATGCCGGAGTGTTTGCCGAGGATAAGCTGTTTGCTACGCTTGACACAACCTCTCGTCAGATAACGCTCGATGATAATCGTAAAATTATTCTTATAGATACAGTTGGATTCATACGCAAGCTGCCGCATTATCTTGTGGAAGCGTTTAAATCCACATTGGAGGAGGCGGCAACTGCCGATTTTCTGCTTCATATTATAGATGTATCGGCGGATGAAACCGATAATCAGATACAGGTTGTTGAAAATGTACTTGAAGAGATAGGCGCGGGCGGAAAGCCGACTGTGAATGTATATAACAAGTGCGACATCAACCCCGATTACGTACCAGCTGACGGCGGAAAGGCAAAGCATGTATATATAAGCGCAAAAACAGGACAGGGGATAGATAAGCTGATCCGCGCGATAGCAGATACTGCGCCGGGCAAAAAAACGAAGCATCGACTGCTCATTCCGTATTCGGACGGCGGAGTGCTGAACGAGCTGCACAGTCATGAAAAGATACTCAGTGAGGAATATACCGCAGAGGGAACAATGGTTGATGTTCTGCTTGATAATGCAGTTTACGGAAGACTAAAGCAATACGCCTTGCCTGAGGAGGGATGATGAGTTGTCCAAGCGAGAAAAATATAAAACCGTGGCGGCGGAATCAGAAACGCTTATAATAGAAAAAAAATCCAAATTCATATCTCACGTCAAGCCGGTTGACAACGAAGCGGACGCGCTGGCATATCTTAACGAGATACGGTCAAAATATGCAGACGCGCGGCATAATGTATATGCATATGTTATAGATGAAAACAATATTTTCCGGTACTCCGATGACGGCGAGCCGTCCGGCACGGCAGGAATGCCTGTGCTGGATACGATACGCAAATCGAGCATAGTCGATGTTGTGGTTGTAATTACAAGATATTTCGGCGGCACGCTTTTAGGTACGGGCGGACTTGTGCATACCTACAGCGCTTCTGCAAAAAAAGGTCTTGAGGAATCGGGAATAATTATTCGCACGATGTGCGATATTATATCAGTAAGGATAAGCTATGAGCTTGTGGGTAAGATACAATATACGCTTGCTCAGGAAGGAATTACAATAGAAAACACCTTATATGAAAATGATGTAACCTTTTTAATAAGTTCGCCGAAAGATGATACGGAGCGGATAATGGCAAAGCTTACGGATATCACAAACGGCAAGGCTGTTATGAAGATTATAGATCAGAAGTACGTAGATAAAGAGGAGGATAAAAATGGAGATTAAATTAACGAAACAGACCTATGATGGAGAGGTATTAAAATCTGAGGTTCCGGTGCTTGTGGATTTCTGGGCGCCGTGGTGCGGTCCGTGTCAGATGGTAGGACCGGTAATTTCGGAAATAGCAGATGAATATGACGGCAAGATAAAGGTCGGCAAGGTTAATGTTGACGAGGAGGGCGAGCTTGCGGCGCAAAATGCAATCGTATCGATCCCTACAGTGGTTCTGTTTAAGGACGGCAAGGTTGCCGGCAAAATCGTCGGCGCAAGATCTTTTGACGATTATGCGGATTTGATAGAGCAGCATGTATAAAATTTATATTTATTCATAAAAATGAATAAATATTCCATGAAATCTGAGTTTTTTTCAAAAAACACTTGCATTTTTATTCTGAATAGTGTATAATATGTCTATTATTTAATGGGAGTCTCGCAGCGGACTCCCGTTTATGATTGTATAATTGAAAGGAAAGACAGAAATGTTAAACGATGTAATCGCATCAGATAAAAAATATTATATGAATACATTCGGCGACAGACTTCCCGTCAGCTTTACGCACGGCGAGGGGATGAAGCTTTATGCCGATAACGGTGATATATATTATGACTTCCTGGGCGGTATCGCAGTAAACGCGATTGGTCACTGCCACCCGAAATTTAAGGAAGCCATGAAGGCGCAGATTGATAAGCTTGTGCATACGTCAAGCCTTTATTACATAGAAAATCAGGCGGCGCTTGCAAAGAAGCTTGTCGAGAGTACTTGCGCGGATAAGGCGTTTTTCTGCAACAGCGGCGCTGAGGCAAACGAAGGCGCGTTTAAGCTTGCAAGGATGTATTTTTATAAGAAGGGATTGGATAAGTCGGAGATAATTTCGCTTGACCACTCCTTCCACGGAAGAACGATCGCAACTGTTGCGGCAACAGGTCAGGAGCATTATCAGGCTCCGTACCGTCCGTTCACAAACGGATTTTTGCAGGTAGAGCCAAATAGCTTTGAGGAGCTGGAAAAGGCTGTAAACGATAAGACAGCGGCGATTATAGTTGAGCTTATTCAGGGCGAGAGCGGCGTTCATCCTATGGATGTTGAATATGCGAAAAAGGTGAGAAAGCTTTGTGACGACAAGGGTATTATCATGATAGTTGACGAGGTTCAGACCGGCATGGGAAGATGCGGCAGACTTTTCGCTCATGAGCTTTACGGTGTTGAGCCTGATATATTTACCTGTGCAAAGGCGCTCGGCGGCGGCGTTCCAATCGGCGCTGTATGTGCTAAGGCTGAGGTTGCTGCGGCATTTGAGCCGGGCGACCATGGTACCACCTTCGGCGGAAATCCGCTCGCGACGGCAGCGGGTCTTGCAGTATTTGATGTTATTGAAACGGAAGGTCTTGTAGAAAACAGCGCGAAAATGGGCAAGCTGTTTAAGGATAAGCTTGAGTTTGTGCAGGCTAAGCATCCGGATAAGATAGTTGATGTGAGAGGCGAGGGTCTTTTAATCGGTATTGAGTTGAAGCCTGAAATCGCGTCGGTTGTATTTAAAAAGCTGCACGAAAAGAAAATGCTCACAAGCTTGTGCAAGGGACTGACAATACGCGTTGCTCCGGCGCTTAACATAACAGAGAATGAGATAGATTTATTTGTAGAAAAATTAAATGAGACTATGGAGGAAATATAAATGAAAGATTTAATCAGCTTACATGACCTCACAGCCGAGGAGGTACAGAATTTATTAAAGCTCGGCTTAAAGCTTAAATCAGAGCTTAAAGCGGGAATCCCGCACCCGATATTAAAGGGTAAGACGCTCGGTATGATATTTACAAAGTCATCAACCAGGACGCGTGTTTCGTTTGAGGTGGGCATGACTCAGCTCGGCGGCTATCCGCTGTTCTTGTCATCAAACGATATTCAGCTTGGCAGGGGCGAAACGATACACGATACGGCAAAGGTGCTCGAGCGTTATCTTGACGGCATCATGATTCGTACATACGCGCACAGCGATGTAATTGAGCTTGCCGAAGAGGCGAATATTCCGGTAATTAACGCTCTTACGGATCTTTTGCACCCATGTCAGGTGCTCGCAGACCTCATGACAACTTATGAGCACAAGGGTAAGCTGGAGGGCTTAAAGTTTGCATATATCGGCGACGGAAACAACATGGCGCATTCAATCATGTACGGCTGTGCGAAGGCAGGACTTGACTGCGCAATCGCGACACCGGCGGATTATCAGTGTGACGCAGAGGTTGTAGAGAACGCTAAGGCAGACTTCAAGGCAGCAGGCAGAAATCTTATTCTCACAGAGGACCCGGTTGAGGCTATTAAAAATGCCGATGTTGTTTATACAGATACATGGGTATCAATGGGTATGGAGGCAGAAAAGGCTGAGCGCCAAAAGATATTCATGCCGTATCAGGTGAATAAGGAGCTGTTCTCTAAGGCTGCCGATGACGCTGTATTCATGCATTGTCTGCCGGCATATAGGGGATTTGAAGTTACAGAGGATGTTATAGACGGACCGCAGAGCGTGATATTTGACGAGGCTGAAAACCGTCTGCATGCTCAGAAGGCCGTAATGGCAACACTCATGGGTTAATTATGGCACTTCCGTTACATGTATATTATCAGAATCTGTTCCAGATACGTCC
>JAFLUC010000084.1 GCA_022509005.1 Oscillospiraceae bacterium
TACCTCATAATATTGATTATGTGGTTAAAATATGATGTATCATCTTCCGTCTGCGGGGCTTTTTAATGTTCACTCCGCAAATGGAGGATCCAACGACAGAGCCGTTTCGATTTTTTTTTCTCTCCGTCACGGCTTTTTGTCACGCCGCGCGCATACTGCGCGGAACTAATCCCAAAGTGCCGCTCCGTAAATCCCACGGTACGGCACATTTGAAAATACCATTGCCAGAGTTGCCTTTTTTATGAATTTTATAGGCTTATTGTCTCCGGTAATGTTGTTCAGCCGCGATTTCTAAGATGCGGCGGTATATAACAAACCGATACTGTTGCTTTTACTATGCGGAATTAAGGCGCCGCGAGAGCAATATAAAACGCCTACCTCCTTTCGGCGGCATTTGTGGGAGTTATATATTTATACCAATACCGGTTGCCGCTATAAACCTACATAGCGGCATAAAGCCGGTTTTAGCTACGTTAATATCGCCGTGTAACTGTGTAGGTTCTCTTGCGCGGCGTTTATTAAAAATATGTAAATTCTTTAAGGAGGAATTAAAAATGAATTTTAAAAGATTCATAAGCGGCGTTTCGGCAATCGCTATCGCCGCAAGTGCTTTTGCGGCTATGACTATTACAGCAAGCGCTGCAGGGTACACACTCTCGCTGTCTGACAGCTTAGAAGTAGCAGGCTATAAGGCAGAGCAGCTTTACAACTTTACAAACAACACTCCAGATGTTCTTCCCGCAGCAACAGGTCAGAATTTGAGCTATCGTGAAGGCTGGGGACTTCACAACTATGCATCCGGCGGACGTTCCGCAACTGCAAGCATCCCTGTAACTGAGGGTGACATTATTGTGCTTCAGGTTTACCAAACACAGGGGGGAACTCCTGATGTAAGTATCGACTGCGGTACAAAGAACGATAATCTTACCGCTTCAGCTTCACCTTACTATGTGTATGACATCACAAAAGATGCAGAGAACATTACATTTACAACTGCTCGTTATAACGGTATTGTAGGTGCCCTTGTAATGGAGAAAGATGCAGAAGCGACAACAGCAGACTATACATTTAACTATTATTGCGGCGATACACTCGTGAAATCAGATAAAGGCACATCTGCTGTGGGTGCAACGGTAAATGCTATAGTACCTTTCACATACGAAGGTGTTAAGTATATTGCTTTAGACGATGCTGTAACATCAATGACTGTAAAGGCTAATGCTGCAGATAATGTTGTTACTGTTAACGTAAGAAAGGCAGACAACTTTAACGTTACACTGAAGAACAATCTTAATGATGCAGCTGTGACAGCTGAAGTTGTTGAGGGTGAGGATGCAACATTGTACTACAACAGATATGCTCTTGTTGGTACAACATTGTACGAGGCACCGGCTTTAACAAAAGAAGGCAATGGAAACGCATATGAATATAAATTCTCAGCTGTTACAGAGGATGCTGATTATACAGTTGAATATGCAGTTAAGGACGACAGCGAGTATGTATTCTATGCAGAGGGTGAGGATATATTCACAGAGGCAGCAACCGGCAATGTTCCGATAAGATGTTCAGGCGGTAAAGGCGGATATACTGAGGCGGAAACTGTTATAACCAAGCTTCCGGCAGGTACATATAAGATGGTTATAGCTACATTTGGTAACGCAGGCACTGTATTTACTGCTACTATAGGCGACAACACTGTTGAGTCTGAAACAAAGGGTTATCTTAATGAGGGTGTAAGTGAGGAGTTCACTGTTACAGAGGATACAGATGTAGTAATCGGCGCTATGGGTAACGGCGGTTCATCACCGAAGGTTATCGACTACATCTACATCATTAAGACAGGCGATGTAGAGCCGGAGACACAGGACATCACAATTGATAAGGTTGCCACATATACAGGCGATAGCGAAGTAGCTAATGATGAGCTCAAAACGGACGATGTACTCACATTGTTCAAGTCCACAATCGAAAGCATAAGCGGTACAATAACAGGCGTAACAATTGATAATCAGGCTGTTGAATCATTTGAAGTGGATAATTCCACAGTTCTTACAGACGCAGCCGCTGTAGTAGCTATCATTGTAAACGCAGCTGCTAACACAGCAAGCATTACAGTTACATTGGACTGATTTAAGGAGGTATATTAACATGAAAAAGTTTTATAACGAACCGGAAATGAATATCTCCATGTTCAATGTGGAGAACGTTGTTACAACAAGCAATGTTGAGCCGGAGCCGGGAGCGCCGATGTCCGCTATGGAGAAGCTTCAGGCAACAGGACAGCTTAATGATGTAACAAACAAGATCACAGTTACGTTCTAAGTTTTAAAAAATAAGACGGCGGTAACCTACACGCCGTCTTTTCATTTAACAACAAAGAGACTGCTGCGGCGCAGTCTCTTTTAAAATTACAAATTTTCCTCATCCTTAACGAGAAATCCTATATCGTCCAACGCTTTGCTTACGCTGTCAAGCGCGGACTCGCTTTCAGCGCGGACTGTGTGATAATGGTATCCGTTGGTCACATTTTTGAGCGGACTTGAACGTCCATTTTTGAGGCTGATGATATATTCGTTTATGTCATCCTCCGTACGTATATTCAGCTCAGCCTCGATTTTACCGTGTATTTTGTGCCATACAAATACATTTACAACAATACCGCCCGCTCCTATAATAGTGAGAAGCTCCTTGCGTATCTCATCGTCACCGTGTACAACCTTAAAAACACGTTCCGGCATGGGCGTATGGTGTAGAATATAACCTTTTGTTGTCGCAATTATATCATTGCCCTGATTTTTCAGTGCGGCAATATCCTTTACTATAATCTGCCGGCTTACACCGAATTCGCTTGCGAGCCTGCTGCCTGAAACGGGGGAGGAGCTTTCGGAAATTCTTTTTAAAATCGCTTCTGCTCTGCTGCTCACGTTAATACCCTCCTTATCAGATTGCATGAAGGTTTTTGAGTGACAAATCAAGAATCGGCGCACTGTGCGTAAGAGCACCGCTTGAAATGTAATCAACCCCGAGGTCTATGAGCGCGGCGATATTCTCCTTTGTAACATTGCCGCTGCATTCCGTTTCGGCTCTGCCGTCGATTATCGCGATTGCCTCGCGCATTGTATCATGCGTCATATTATCAAGCATAATAATATCCGCGCCTGCATCCACCGCTTCGCGTACCATATCAAGATTTTCAGTCTCAATCTCGATCTTTCTTACAAACGGCGCGTATTCCTTTGCCATTTTAACCGCGTTTGTTACGCTGCCTGCCGCGCCGATATGGTTATCCTTTAAGAGGATACCGTCTGAGAGATTGTAGCGATGATTGCATCCTCCGCCTGCCTTAACGGCATATTTCTCAAATATTCTCATGTTCGGTGTTGTCTTTCTCGTGTCGAGAAGCTTTGTTTTTGACCCTTCGAGCAGCTTAACTATTGAATTTGTATAGGTAGCTATTCCGCTCATGCGCTGCAGATAGTTAAGAGCTGTTCTCTCACCCGAGAGCAGCACGCGGATATCGCCGGTTATTGTACCGAGCTTTTGTCCGTTTGCAACCGGTTCTCCGTCAATTACGTCAATTTCAAATTCCGTTTCGGGATCAAGCAGCATGAATACACGCTTGAATACCTCTATACCCGCAAGAATACCGTCCTGTTTGCATATCAGATCAACCTGACCTTTTCGGTAATCCCGCATGACAGCGTTTGTTGTTACGTCCTCACTTGAAATATCCTCTTTAAGCGCGTTTATGATAAGCTCATCGGCATTCATCATCATTGTAATCTCATTCATGCTTTTTCTGCTCCTTTTCTATTTCTGCTCTCACTATTTGTATATAATCTTTATCACAGCCGCGATATGAATCAAGATCAATCTCCGGGGTTATAACCTCATAATCCTCATATTCTTCGGCTATGCGCTTTGCCGCACGTTTTGCAAAAACGAGACTTTCAAGCAGCGAGTTGCTTGCAAGACGGTTTTTGCCGTGAACTCCGTTGCACGCCGTTTCACCAGCGGAATACAGATTATCCATGGAGGTTTTTGCATATTTATCAATCTTTATCCCGCCCATGAAATAATGCTGCGCGGGAACAACGGGAATACATTCCTTTGTAATGTCATATCCCTCCTCAAGACAGTGCTGATATATATTGGGGAAGTGGGAGAGTATATGTTCCTTCGGTATGGGTTTCATTGAAAGCCATACGTACGGACGATTGTCCTCCTCCATCTGCTTCCATATAGCCTGTGAAACCACATCGCGCGGCTGCAGCTCATCAGTGAAGCGCTGCATATGCGAGTTAAACAGAACCGCGCCCTCGCCGCGGACGGATTCGGTTATAAGAAAGCGTCTGCCCTTGCGCTTTGAATAAAGCGTTGTCGGATGTATCTGTACATAATCCATATTTTCAAGCTCTATCCCGTGCTTTAAAGCGATTGCGAGCGAATCGGCCGTGAGATTCGGATAGTTTGTGCTGTTATGATAAAGACCGCCTATACCGCCTGTTGCAAGAACGGTGAATTTTGCGTCAATTTCTGTCATTGCGCCGTGCGGATGCTCGGCAACAATACCTACGCATCTGTTTTCACGTACTATAATATCGGTCATTTTAAGATGCTCAATAATCTTAATGTTGCTCCGTTTCTGTACCTCGGCAAGAAGCTTTGAGGTTATTTCTTTTCCGGTAATATCCTCATGGAAACATATTCTCGGCACCGAATGCGCGCCCTCTTTGGTGAATTTGAGCGTTCCATCCTCATTGCGCGCAAAATCAACACCAAAGTCTATGAGATCGTTTATAACGTCCTGAGATGAACGGATCATAATGTCAACAGATTCTTTGTTGTTTACATAATGTCCGGCACGCATTGTATCCTCAAAATACGTATCGTAGTCTGATTCATCACGCAGCATGCTTATACCACCCTGGGCGAGGAATGAATCATTTTCCTCAACCGTTGCTTTTGTAATAAGCAGTATATCACGGTCAGAAGGGAGATTTAATGCGCAGTAAAGTCCTGCCACTCCCGTACCGACAATAATGATATCTGTAGTTATTTTCATATGATCACCCTTACTTTTCATTGTGCATAATTATGTAGAATCAGCAGTATTATACAGCAAAAGTTTACAGCTGTCAATACACCTGTAAACTTTTTGTGTAATATGACAATAAAAATTTTTTTACTGAAATTTTTTTCGTAGCTATATGAGGAAAAACGAGATATAAATTATTGACAATATAAATGCGTTGTGATAAAATAGCACAGGGGTGTATCTGATATCAAATCAGGAGGACATCACTATGAATATTGCAAACAATCTGAAGGCTATTGAAGAGATAAAAAGTGATATTTTATCTGAAGTAGCAAATCTCCACAAGCTTTTGGCGGATTATGATGAGCTTGCCGATTATGACAGTGTTGAAAGCTCTATTTCGACAATAGTCGTTATGGACTACATACTGGCAAAGCATCTCGGCATTTCATACAGCGCGCTTGATTCGAGAATATGCGAGCTTTTAACAATGGCGGAGGAAAACGGACATTCACTTGAAACAGAGTTCCGGGATATGTCGGGACTTTCAAAACACATAAGAAAACGACTGTAATTTTCTGTAGGCTTTGTTGTGCCGCCAAATGGCGGCAGAATGGAGGATTTATGAAAAAGACATTTTCACAGGCAATGGCAAAATACTGGATTCTATCAATGATTTCAGCATTGGTTCTTATTGCATTTGCACTGGTTATGGCAATAATGAGATATTATATTATTGCGGGAATCGAATTTGCCATGGGTGTAGCTCTTTTGGCGCAAACGCTGGTGCTTCGGCATAAGCGTAAGTTGGAGATAAAGAGTTACATTCATGATATTGAGGCGGACGATGACGGCATATCCAAAAATATGCTGCTGAGCGTACCGCTGCCAATGACTATATGCAGCATTGACGGAACCATACGCTGGTACAACGAACAGTTCACCGAGATTTTTGATGAAAAGAAGCTTGCGCAGGCTATGCTTGACGATTGCATTCCGGAAATAAAGTGGTCGGAAATACTTAAGTATCCTGAAGGCAAGGAGATAAAGACGGTTCAGAATGACAAAACATATTCTGTAAGCTGGAGAATGCTTAAGGATGATTCTGCAATCGATAGATCAGGAGATCATTATTCTGTGTTTTTCTATCTCAAGGATATCACAAAAGAAAAGAGTCTTGAAAATGCATATAATAATGAGCGCATTGATATTGCAATCATAAGCATCGATAATTATGACGAATTTGTCCAGAAGGAGGATGACGAGGTTGTAGAGCAGGCAGCTTCAAAGCTCAGAGCCTCTCTTAATTCATGGGCGAAGATTTCGGATGCTGTTCTTAAAAAGACAGACCGGGACAGATATTTTGCTGTGTTCGAGCATCAGTATCTTGAGAAGTATATTGAAAATAATTTTGATATTATTAAGAATACAGCAAAGATTGCTGATGAAATCAAGTTCCCTATATCAATAAGTATAGGCATAGGCACCGGCAGCTCAGTACTTGAAAATGAAACGAGCGCAAGACAGGCTCTTGATCTTGCCTTAGGCCGCGGCGGCGGACAGGTCTGCATAAAAGAAGCTGACCGGTTCAGATTTTACGGCGGCAAGAGCGGTGAATATGAGCGGAGCACAAGGGTAAAAGCGAGGGCTGTTGCAGCTGCGATGGCTGATTTAATTAAAAACAGTGATAATATTATATTCATGGGGCATAAGAATGCAGACTTTGACTGCTTCGGAGCCGCTGTGGGTTTACAACGCGCAGCCCGCGAGCTTGGCAGAACGCCGTATATTGTATGCGAAAGAACTGCTCCGGCGATTGAGAATATGTATGATTTACTTAAGAGCAGCAGCGAATACAGTGGAATGTTTGTCGATGAAAATGAGGTGTTTGAGGAGATAACTCCGAATACGCTTCTCGTTGTTCTTGATACACACAGACCTTCAATGCTTCCATGCCCGAAGCTTTTGGAACGGGTTAAGAAGACTGTTATAATTGATCATCACAGAAGAGCAACCGAATTTATTAGTCCTTGCTCACTTCTGTATCATGAGCCGTATGCTTCTTCAACCTGCGAAATGGTAACTGAGCTGCTTGAATACATGAATGCAGGCGATGCTCTTACAAAGATTGAGGCGCAGTGTCTCTATACAGGCATTCTGCTTGATACAAAGAACTTTATGCTGAAAACAGGCGTAAGAACATTTGAAGCGGCATCATATCTGAGAAAGATGGGACTGGATACGGTGGCTGTAAGAAGAATGTTTTCAACGAGCCGGGATGCTTATGCAATGAAGGCAGAGATTGTAAGATCTGCAGAAATGGCAGGCAATCAGATTGCTGTTGCAAAAACGTATAATACAAATAAAAATATGCGCCAGATTGCCTCGCAAGCGGCGGATGACATGCTCAACCTAAATGATGTTGCAGCATCGGTGGTGGTTTATCCTGCTGAGGGCGGAACAGGATTCTGCGCGAGATCAATCGGAAGTCTGAACGTTCAGCTCATAATGGAAAAGCTCGGCGGAGGCGGGCATATGACAGTTTCGGGCGCATACATAAAGGGTATTAGCGTAGATGAGGGTGTTGCCCGCGCAAAAGAAGCGGTAAGGGCGTACCTTGAAGAAATAAACGATAAGAAATGAGGGTGATTTTATGCAGGTTATATTAACACAGGACGTTAAAGGTCAGGGTAAAAAGGGTCAGATGATAAAGGTTTCTGACGGATATGCAAGAAATTTCCTTTTTCCGAAGGGTCTTGCAACTGAGGCAACAAAGTCGAATATCAATGTCTTAAAGGGCAAGCAGGAATCTCTTGAATATAAAATAAAGACAGAAACAGAGGAAGCTAATAAGATTGCTGAGAAAATGAAGGAAATTGAGGTTGTTATCAGAACGAAGGCCGGCAGTAACGGAAAGCTTTTCGGATCTGTAACCTCGAAGGATGTTGCGGCAGCTCTTACAGAGCAGCATCATATCAAGCTTGATAAAAAGAAGTTTGTAATGCCGGACGGCATTAAGAATCTCGGAACAACCACAGTACCGGTTAAGCTTTATACAGGCGTAACGGGTGAGCTTAAGGTAAAAGTAGTCGAGCAGTAATACTCATAAAATACATTTGGGGAAGGAGGATTGTTTATGGAGGATACAGGAAACAACGGCATATCTGTCGAGTCTCTTAATTCGCAGCTTGTATCCGAACGTGATATACCGTTTAATATGGAAGCGGAGCAGGCCGTTTTAGGCGGTGCGTTAAGCGATTCCTCCTGTGTTGCCGATGCAGCGGAGATCCTCGTTCCCAATGATTTCTATTTTACCGCAAATAAGCTTGTGTTCGAAGCGGTAATGGATTTATTTAATGAAAATAAGGCGATAGATTTTGTAACCGTACAAGAGCAGCTCAAGCTTTCAAACAAGCTTGATGCGGTTGGCGGAATAGAATATCTTAAACGTCTTTCTGCAAGCGTTCCTACAACACAGCACATCCGTTATTATTCAAGCATAATAAAGGAAAAATCGGTTCTGCGCGCTCTTATAAAGGGAGCGACCTCGATTTCGGATATGGCATATGACGGAAATGACAGTCTGGCAAGACTTTTAGAGCGCTCGGAGCAGGTTATTTTCGATATTTCATCATCACGCGAATCGAACGATCTCGTGCATATAAGCGACATTTTGCAGACAAGCTATGAAAGCATGGCTAAGAATGCTGAGAACAAGGGAGGTATAACCGGAATTTCAACCGGCTTTGATGAGCTGAATAAGCGAACGGGCGGATTTCACGGCGGCGAGCTGATCATAATCGCGGGTCGTCCGGGTATGGGTAAATCCACCTTTGCGGTAAATATCGCTGAGCACGTAAGTATATCCCAGGGGAAAACAGTCGCGATTTTTAATCTTGAAATGCCGAAGGAGCAGATCGTAAACAGAATACTGTGCTCACAGGCGCTTGTAAATAACGGAAGGATCCGCACAGGCTCAATGGAAATGGACGACTGGGAGAAAATATGTGACGTTGCCGACACGATAGCTAAGGCACCGCTGTATATTGATGATACCGCGTCTATAACCGTTTCGCAGATCCGCGCAAAGTGCAGGCGGCTTAAGCAAACCAAAAATCTTGAAATGGTTATAATCGACTATCTGCAGCTCATGCAGAGCAGTGGAAGAAGCGAAAACCGACAGCAGGAGATCTCGGAAATTTCGCGTTCGTTAAAGGTGCTCGCCAAGGAGCTTGACATTCCAGTAATAGCGCTTTCACAGCTCAAGCGTGAGAGCGAATCGCAGAAGGGCAAGAGACCTATTCTTTCGGATTTGAGAGAATCGGGAGCGATCGAGCAGGATGCGGATATGGTTATGTTCCTATTCAGAAGTTATTATTATAGTAAAGACCCTGAGGAAAAAGATCTTGCGGAGTGTATCATAGCCAAGAACCGAAGCGGTGAAACTGACTCATTCAATCTCGGCTTTAAGGGCGAATATACCAAATTTCAAAACATAGAATACAAAGTAAGTGAACAATAAGGCGAGGCGGTCGCAACTATGAGTGACCGCCGTTATATTTATGTTATTATGATTAGACAGGTTGAAAAAACAATGCTTGCGCATAGTATGCTGCCCGCAAAATCAATATTAGTGGGGCTTTCGGGCGGTGCTGACAGCGCCGCTCTTGTGCATATCCTTAAAAGGCTTTCGCGAAAGTACGGCTTCAAGGTATATGCTGCTCACGTAAACCACGGACTGCGCGGCGATGAAGCAGATGCGGATGAGCAATTTTCAAGAGAGCTTGCCAAGAGGCTCGGAATTGAATTTTATTCACTCAGCGCTGATGTCAAAAGCGAAGCGGAAAGACTGAAAATGAGCGAGGAGCTTGCGGGACGCAAGATACGCTATGATTTTTTTGAACGGCTCATGGCAGAGCACGATATAGATTTCACCGCGACTGCGCATCACAAAAACGACAATGCCGAAACGATTTTAATGAACTTTATGCGCGGCAGCGGACTGAAAGGACTTTGCGGGATACCGTATAAGA
>JAFLUC010000085.1 GCA_022509005.1 Oscillospiraceae bacterium
GTGTTAAAACATGAGCTGAGAGCGATTATACCAATAGATCCCGGAAAAGACAACAAAATTTCACGTGTTAACGCGTGTACCGGAATGCTTGAGGCAGGAAATGTGTATTTACCTAAATATGCAGCGTTTACCGATGGTTTCATAAACGAATGTGCAGAATTTCCGAATGGTGCGCATGATGATGCAGTCGATAGCTGCACACAGTTTTTAAATAAATACAAATTCTATAAGGCTGATGTTGCGGCTGATGATGGGCGCAGTGAGTTTGATAAACAGCTCGCAGCATACAAGAAACAGAAGCTCGGCGGCGGCAGAGGATTCAAGAAAGGACGGATATGGTAAATGATGAACGTAAAACAGATCAAACGAAAGTGCAGTGTGAGAGGGTGTGCAAATACAAACGCATTCTCCATCTCGCTGACGCGGGAGCATGGCAACACCGTGATTATGTGTAAAAGCTGTATAACGGCAGCGTTAAAAGCAGTGAATGGCTATGTAAAGACGCCGGCAAAAAAGAAAGATTTTGATGTATCCCCGCCATTATTCTTCGAGAAACCAATAGCGAAAAAGGCTGTTGACACAACTACAGAGAAAACACCGAAAGAGATTGCGGGAGGAGTGGAAGAAACTCCGGCAGATTCGGCAAAGAAAGCCCCGGCTAAAAAGCCGGCAGGAAAGGCAAAAGGATGAGGACAACTATAATTGTTGCCTGCGTTGCGGCTGTGGTTATTCCCTCCTTGCTTACAGCTGTCGCAATAATATCAGGGCGTAAAGAACGTAAGGACCTGTATGACCGCATTATGTGCGGAAACATGAAGGAATATAAGACATTCTCGGAGGGCGTTCCTAAGATGCCGAAATCGCGCCATGGGGAGATAATAAATAAATGGCGTGATCCTAATCCGCAGTGAAAGGGGTGATAACGAATGGCATTAGGACGCGTAGTAACAAAAGCTATACATGCAGCCACAAATACGATATTCGGCAGGCATGGTCCCGGAAATGAACCGATTGCAAGGGATAAAGATGGTCACGAGCTGTTTCGGGAGGATATTATATCAGATGCGCTCGGACGGTTGGAGAAGATACGCGCACAGCGGTATCCATATGAACAGCAATGGATTTTGAATTCAAATTTCCTGACAGGCAATCAATATTGTGATATCAATATATATCGCGGTGAAATTGAGCAGTTAGAGCCGGTATATGACTGGTTAGAACGGGAGGTATTCAATAATATAGCACCGATTGTACAGACGCGTATTGCAAACCTGAAGCAGATTAATTTTGCAATGAAGGTAAATCCCGCTACAAATGAGCTGGATGATTACGGCAAAGCGGAAATATCGACCTCAGTATTACAGCACACACAGAAAAGAACAGGGT
This sequence comes from Oscillospiraceae bacterium, assembly GCA_022509005.1. Taxonomy (GTDB): domain Bacteria; phylum Bacillota; class Clostridia; order UBA1381; family UBA1381; genus Ornithomonoglobus. The sequence continues at coordinate 1,387 of JAFLUC010000085.1, forward strand.
TCAATAGTATAAAAAATACTGCTATATGGCTGAATGAGTCAACCGGGAATTGTTTCTGGTTGTGCTGGTGGGACCCATCAAAGGGCGAAATAGTAGGCTATGGAAAAGATATAGAAGAACACGAGGACGGCTCTGTTGAAGTAAAGAAAAAGCCATATTATGAGGGCGATGTCGGGTATGGTTTGCTTACACCATATGAAATCTATCCCGAATCGGTAACAAAACAGACCATAAAGGATCAGAGATATATTATAACAGAACAGGTTATGACGGTTGATGATATTTATGATTTGTATGGAATTGAGGTGAAAGGCTCAACAGTTGAGACGTTCTCTCTCACTCCGACAAAACTTGGGGGAGGATATGGGTATGAAACACAAGTAATGACAATGGGGCATCAGTCAATAGACAATGCTGCGAAAGTCGTGACTTGCTACGATAGACCCTCAAGACAGTATCCGGGCGGCAGAATGACGATAATCGTTGACGGAGAGCACCTTGTGTATTATGGTGATTTACCGTATCGCGATAGCGAGGGCAGACCGACGATTCCGATTGTTCAGATGAAATGTATTGAAGTACCGGGACAGTTTTTCGGGAAATCAGCGATTGAGGCAATGATTCCGCTACAGAGGGCATACAACGGTGTAATAAACAGAATACACGAATTTATTAAACGCGTTGCGCTTGGCAATTGGTATGTTGCTGAAGGTTCTATTGATATTGAGGAATATGAGCAAAACGGTTTAGCCCCCGGCGCTATGTTGGTATATAACGATGGCTTTAGCCCGCCTTCTCCTATGCCGAATGGAACGCTTCCTCCTGAACTGATGACAGAGAGGTATAATCTGAAATCTGACATGGAGTATGTTGCAGGTGTTTCGCAGCTAATGGTGAACGGCGCAGTTCCGAGCGGAGTAACCTCAGGCACGGCAATGTCAACGCTTCGAGATATCGATAACACACGTTTGTCGTTGACCGGCGACTATATCCGAAACGCTGTGCAGGAGCTGGCTATTTTATGGCTGTCTATCTACAAACAATATGCCACAGTCAGCAGGGTTATTAAATATACCGGCACGAATGAAATTGGCTCGGCTATAGTATGGAGCAATGAACACATAAACAGCTATGATGTGGAGTACACAACGGAAAATGAGCTTCTATTGTCTGAGGGAGCGCAGAAGGAACGGTTTTTCGAGGCATATAATTCGGGTTGGTTCACTGATGAGAACGGCAGAATCCCGGAACGTGTCAAGGTGCGGGCATTGGAGTGCATGAAGATAAATAATTATGGCGAGATTATGTCACTCAATACACTGCATATGCAGAAAGCACAGAGGGAAAATGTGTTCTTTAAACAAGGTATTCTGCCGCAAGTGGATGAACTTGATTATCATGAAATTCATATCGACGAGCATATGCGGTTCTATTTACAGATGGATTATCAGATTATGAAGCATCGGCATCCGGAATATGCGAACGCGTTCTTGGCACATATAAAGCAACACGAAGAGGCACAGATACAGGGAAAACAGCAGGAAATAATGTCTCAGCTGCCTATGATGGCGGCTCAGGGCTAAAAAGGAGGTATATCAATGGATAATTTTGATGAAGCAAAACAGAAGACAGAGGCGATGTTCTCGCAGAATGAGTTTGATGATGTCGAAGTAGGAGATCCAAAAAGCGGTATTGTAGGCGATGATGGAGGCGAGGCGGGCGACGCTCCCGCAAATACAAACGTACAGCCGCAGGCAGAGCAGCAGAATGTACAGCCGCCGGAAGCAAACAGCGGAGCGGAGGGAATGCAGCCTGCAAATAATCCCATCCCTCCGGAGGGACAGGTTAATGCGGGTGGTGCACAGAATAACACCATGATGCAGATGCAGAATGAAATAGCACAGCTCAGACAGCAGAATGCGCAGCTGCAGAACCTTGTAAATCAGCAGTCACAGGTTCGTGAAGAAGCTGTAGAGGAAACTGTTATGCCGCGGTTTGATTTTGCTCAGGCTATGTACGCGGATGAGAATGCGCAGAAACAAATGTCGGAGGATTTTGCGAACAGCATGCTTGAATTCGTATTGGGGAAGGTCAAAAGGGACATGAAGCCGGTTCTTGACGAATACAACGCGGCGCAGCGCGACAGAGAAACACGCCAGATTATAAGCACATATAAAAATGAACCTGAATTTGCGGACATGGAACGACTTCTGCCGCAGATGCAGTACATAATGGGCCAAAATCCGGGAATGTTTAACGAGACTATTCCTCTTAATGAACGGCTTGTGATGGCATATGCCGCAGCGCGTGGCGCGAATGCGCCGATTGGTGAGCATGAATACACCATTGACGAGCTTATGAGATTATACGATGGCAATTCGGAATTCCGCGATGCGATCGAGCAGCGAAGAGTTGCCGCAGTCAAAAACAGTCAGCAAGTGCCTCCGGCAGCGGCAAGCAGCGGTGCGGCTAACGTGGCACTAAATATAAAGAACAAGCCGAAGAATATGAGCGATGCAAGAAATGCTACACTCGCTATGTTCGGCTTAAAATAACAAAAAAGGAGACGATAATTAATGCAGATTTTAACATTACTGGAAAATGCACTCAGGACGAATTATCTTCCTGCGTGGCAGAATGAAATTAACACGGAATCCACTATACTTCTTAACAAGATTGACAAGGGACCCCTTGCGGCGGCGATTACGCAGGCTACATCGCCGTATGGTTTACCGGGTAACTTCGGTTTTGGTTCAGAAGGCGGTTCCACACCTGTATCAGGCGGTCAGATTTATGATCAGTTCAAGCTCACGTCAAGAGACATGTACTCGACTATCGGTATTTCTGAAAAGACAGTGAGACTTGGCCGTTCAAACGTCAGCTCTGTGGTTGATGTGTTCCATAAGGAAATTGAGGCTTCAAAAGAGGAAGCTGTATGGAACCAGGGAAGAACATTGTTCATGAACGGTACCGGCAAGCTTACGACTGTAGAACAGCAGTCATCAGCGTCAACAACGTTTACAGTGGCAACAACACAGTATCTCAAAGAAGGTATCACGGTTGATTTCTATCTTGACGATGAAACAACCCCGACAGCAACGCGCAGAATTAAGACGATTGACTACGATAATCATACAATCACTGTAATGGGCGACGCATTCGCGCTTTCAGACAACGGATTTATCACAGTGCAGAATTCCTATAACAAGGAAATAACCGGTCTTGGTGCTATCTTCGATAAGAATATTGACGTAATCTATGGTGTGTCAAAATCGGAAAATCCGATACTTTATCCGATTGAGATGGATGCAGGCGGCGATATTGACAACACTATAATCAGGCGCGTAACAAGACGCGCATCACGCGAGAGAAATACGAAAATTGATTTAATTCTTGCAGGCGATATTGCATATGACGCATATGTAACATACTGCGAAGTGAATAACATCAGAGTTGAGCAGTCAACAGGAGACCTTACAGGAGGCTTCAAGTCAATCAAGATCCTTAACGGTGATAATAAGGATATTGAGATTGTATGTGAGCAGTTTGTCCCGAAGGATGAGATGTGGGGCGTTGAGGCTAAAAAACTCCATTTCTACGATACAGGATGGAGCTTTGCTACCCTTCAGGGCGGCAGCGCATTTACCCTCATGCCGGGTACGTCGCAGTATAATGCGCTGCTTGCAAACTACGGCGAGCTTCTCGTTGAAAAGCCGGGCGGATGCGTGAGAATCACACACTGTGCATCTTGATAACATAAGGAGCAGATACCCGGATACATTGTTAGTGTTCGGGTATCAGGCACTTGCTGAATAATTCTAAAAGGAGCGGTGATATGACAATTCGAGAGATGTTTGAAAAGGTAAATCTCGCTGTAAAGCTTGAGCAGAGACGGTTCTTTAATTATTACGAAGATTCCGTAAACGAGCTCAGGGCTATTTATGACGATAAATATATTTTCAAAAGAGAAACCGCATACATACCGCCGACAGAGCTTACAGATACCTCCGCGCTCCTTCCGCTGTATGAGGAAGCGGTTATTGATAACATTCTGTACAAGGCAAACGCCGGCGACAATACAAACGAAAATAATACATATAAAACAGAGTTTATACGCAAGTCGAGATCCGCATACCTGACCTATTGGCACAGGGGAGCAAAAGGCAAGCGTTTAGGACCGGCAAGGTGGTGATGGGGTATGTTTGACAGCGGAATTACTGCAAAGGAATTGATTGAAGATATTCAGAGCGAGGCGGATATCGAGATTCCGATTCCCGATAAGACATATATTGAGTGGCTTAACGCGGTTGAACAGCTGCTTTACGGAGAGATAATACAGGAACAGAATGAAGCAACTCTTGGAGTTTTGCTGCATACGGCCGAGATTCCGGACGGGGGAGAATATGAATATAGTTATCACGTGTTCAGCCTCTCGAACATAGACGTTCCTGGCGGTGCGGATAAGATCAGGTTCGAGGATATCATCACCGTATTTGCCGGACCTGTACAGTTAATTAAGACTACAGCAATCGGAGCGGCGGGACAGCAGTTTCCGAATTGCTGGTATAAGGCCGGTGATGCTGTTAAGGTTTATACAAATATTTATTCAAGCATTGACGCGTTTTATAATGTTAGACCAGCACTGAAAACACCTGACAACTATTCAGATGTAAATGTCCGCGTTCCGTACGAGTTTATATCGCTGGTCAAGGCAAAACTCCGGGGCGAAGCGTATAAATTGGCTAATGAGGATATGTTAGCTGCAAAATGGCTGAATGATTATAACGCGCAATTACAGGATTTTGCCGCATGGATACAGGCGAAGCAGCCACAGTTTGGGGAGTGATGTAATGGCGGCAGCAAAGAAGCAGGAGAGGCAGTATTTACAGGCGTCGCTGCCGGCGGCGCAAAAATACACCAGACTCCCTAAAATATCATGGAGTGGTATGAACCTCAGACAGGATTTAGATACAGGAGAGCTGTCAATGGAAAGAAATATTTCTACAGACGAAGCACCGTATCTGACGCCGAGTGAGTTTCCGGTCAGACTTGTAGCTGATAATGCCGATATCGATGGTGACAAGGGATTGTATTATCCGTATTACAGTGCAAATACATCTGCAACGGGTTCTAAGAATATGCGAATGAAAGAGCCGATAGGGTTGTTTTCCTGTGGCGGTGAGGTGATTGCTATATATGCGGCGTGGACGGATAACAGTTACGTTACATTGTTTGATCTGATTACGATTGATGAAAATGAAATATCAACTGTAACAACAGGAGAATTTGACAATTATTACGATGCACAGCACAGCATTGTCTGTTTCAATTACTACACCGATACAACAGATGTTACGGAAGGCTCATACCGGCCTAAAATCCTTGTGTTCCCAGAGTGCGCATCACTGGAACGAATTATTAAGGATGATCGAGTGCTCAGCAAGCAGATCTATACAGAAAGTGCGAGGTATGAATGCGGCGTGGGTTATAACCCTTGGGGGTTGCCGAAATATTCAGTGCAAAACGCAAAAAAATATGTCGGCAGAATATGCCGGTTCGAGAAGTACAATTCAGATGCGGCAAATCCGACATATCTGTATTTTAAAGCTTCGCTCAAGGCTGACAATACAGGGAATTATCTTGTATGGACATATATAAAAAGACTAACCTCTGACAACGGAACGCTTACCACAGCCGCGTATATTACAGGTATGCCACAGATTGATTATGCTACAGTATTTCAATCTCGATTGTTTGGCGTGGGTGGCGGTAAAATTTACGCCTCAGGTTATAACGATTATGCCAATTGGGCACTTGATACGTCGGAGATTAGCGATTCATCTAACGCGTGGATGTCGGCGGCACAGGCGAATACGAGAGCCGGCGGTGAATTCACCGGCATTACAACATATCAAAATCACGTCATAGCGTTTAAAGAAGATTTTATTCATCAAGTTAATAACACAAAGAATCCGTTTCGTTTAACCGATGTTTATTCGGAGGGCACTATAGATAACAGGTCCATACAGACGGTGAACGGAATATTGATGTTCGTTTCCGATGGCGGTGTGTATGCATATACCGGCTCAACGCCGAAAGACATGGGATTTAAGCTCGGAATAGATAAATTTTCCTATGCGGTTTCGGGTACAGACGGACGGAGGTATTATCTCTACTGTGAGGACGGGAACAATCTTGATAAAAACGGTTATGGTGAGGGGCATTTCTTCGTTTATGACAGTTATTTTGGAGCGTGGAGCGAGAGGTCGCTGAATTGGAATGAATCAACATATCTCGGTACCTCGGAAGCGGATGAGACGATCCCGAAAACTCGGATAGTATCATTTGCCGATAGCGGCTCAGGCATGCTTGCAATGCGTGCAGACGGGTATATATACAAACTCAATACAGGCAATTATGCCGATACCGAATGGGCATTTGAGACTGATCTGATCGCGAGACCGGATTATTCGAGTTCCAGATACACCAATGTGAACGTCAAGCATATAAAGAAAATACAAATGCTTGCCGATATAGCAGAAGGAGCATATTTCAAGATTTATTCTTTGTATGACGGCGAACATTTTGATGCAGAAAAATCGCAGTTGGTATATGACAGCAAAGGTCGGACGGGCACTGTTCCGGTTCGCGTTAAGTTAAGAAAATCCGCGCATTACAGTCTCAAGCTTCATGTGGAGGGCAAAGGGTATGTAAAAATATATGAAGCGGATATTTATATAGAGTACGGCGGTGATTTATATGCATAGCAATAAAAAGGATGATTTGATCGAACGTATTAAAGATATCGAGGAACAGTTTATTATATTTAAAAAAGAATGTGAGGACCGTATTAACAATGTAGACAGTGGAATGCTTGACGACCATTTATCCAACCGACTAACTGCAATGGAGCGGTCGATAAAGGATTTGACAACAAGATTATCCGCATTGGAAGGAGATTGATTATATGCATGGATTTATATGCAATACAAGCGGCAACGGGTTCAGATACCATTATGAACGCAATAAGCACTCGCGATACGGAACGCTTAAGCCGGGTGAAGAGGCTATTGTGATAATGCCGCAGATATCGGCAAACAAGCGAGGAATAAATGACATAGGCTGGCAGACGGACGGCGCGGGAGTAGTCCTCTACGGAACATTCTCGCCTAACCCAGAGTCGGATGATGCCATGTGGAGTAAAATCAACAACGGTGCAGCGGTAAACAAGACCGTAACAGCACTTAAATTTATAAATAATGGCAGCGTAGAATGTAATGTAAGTGCGAAAGTAATTCTGTTTTAAAGGAGGGATTGCATGAAAACAGCAGCACAGGGAAATATATCAAGCTCATCAGACGCTATGGGAGCAGGAACAATTATAACACAACCGGTTGTTAATATTTCTAATGGAGATATGACAATTGTTAATGCGGTCACAGACGTAGACGATGGTTCAAAGGTCAAGAGCATATTAGGTCGTGAGTTGGCGGTCGATGATATCCCAATCGCAGCAATAGGTGTTCTTGGCGGCATAAAGCCGCTTTCAAGCGGCAGCACAAACCGATCAGGGCTTGTAATCAGCGAGGACGGCACAACATATGTCAACACAAGAGCTGATCGCGGTATAACGCGTGACGGCGCGGGTCAGATAGGCATAAACCCGGCAACCGCAGCCGAGACGGCAGCCGGAACAGAAGCGTACAAGCCCATAACGCCGGCTACGTTAAAAACGGAATTGAACAGACTTGATTATAACAAATACAAATTTGATGGCTTTGATGTGGACAAAACGAGCAATACGATACGCTTGTATAAGGCATGTCAGGACAAAACTATCGACTCAACATATAACGAGGGTATATACAGCTACTATGTAAGCTCAAAAGGCGAGTCAGTTTCGGAGATGGAAAATGACGGCGTGTTGTTTGTTCTGTATAACGATGGCGTTGTAAGACAGATCCTTATCAGCGACGGCTCGGACGGAGCGGCCGCGATATACAGCCGCCAATGTGATTACATTTCCCAGACACCCGGCGAATGGAGCGAGTGGCGTGATTTACGTGCCGACACATTTCATCAATACAGCACAACACCGAAGAAAATCGGGGTATGGATAGACGGCACGCCGGTCTGGCGCACGGCGGTGCATATCACACTTACCGGCAGTGATTTCACGACCGGCTATTATGAGCTTAAAGCGGATGATCTTGGCGTAACGACTACGGTCGAGGGCGGTTCATTCGTGTTGAACTCATGCCTCCGCGCAGGATTCCCGCCGCACGGTATGGCGGATTCAGTCCCGGTTGAAATAGGCGACAACCTTAGTATCGGGCTTAGCGGCGTCAGTACGTCATATACAATACTTAATGGCTATATTGATTTCGTGATACCTGAAATCAATATCAAATCATAAGGAGGTATAAGCCATGACAACAATAAAAGGAAGCAGATTTTTGACTATACGCTCAGAGGCGGGTGAGGTATACGAAATAAAATACAGCACGCCGCCCAGGATAAGCATGTTAAATAATACATCGGGCGAGGTGAAGATATCATCATCGGAGGAGTTCGCAGAAAACGGCGCATCAGGA
>JAFLUC010000086.1 GCA_022509005.1 Oscillospiraceae bacterium
ATTGCCGTTCCTCGCAAACACCGTTTGGCAAAGAAAAAAGGCCTCTCTTGGTCTGATTTAGACGGAGAGACTTTTATGGTACTTAGGCGAGGTGATTCTGATGTGCTAAATCAAATACGAGACGATATAATGGAAAATCATCCACAAATCAGAATTGCAGATGTTCCTAACTTCTATGATACTTCCATATTCAACGAATGTGAGCAAATGAATTATCTGATGGAAACCTTAGACATCTGGGCAGATATTCACCCCTCTTTGGTGACGCTGCCTATGGAATGGGAATATGAAATACCTTATGGTATTGTATATGCAAAAAAGCCTTCAAAAGTTGTAACAGAGTTTATTAACATTATTCAAAATAAGATGAATTGCTAAAATGAATAGCTATTGTAATGCAAACATAATGATGTACTTCCATGTCTGTCTTATTATATTGCTTTCATTTTTAAATCATTTATATCAACATAATACACTGGCTTGCCGCAATCTGCCGCATATTTTATTGTTTTACCTATTCCGCTTGGTTTGCCGTTCCATACGGCAATAACATAATCGCTCTTGACAGACAATTTACTTTACTGTCTTAACAGTGTCCGTCTAAACAGGCGTTTTTTTTGCTAAATCCCTTTTGACGTAAACAGCGCAATATACCCCGCCGCAATAACGCAGGCATCAAGGAAAAAAACGCTGATTCCGCCTGATATACTTGTCTTTTTTATGCAGTATATTCCATATGCTGTGGTTCTTATTATTACAAATATAATTAATATTGCAAATATAACATTTATCGCCATATTACCAACCTCTTTTTAATAATAGTAGGTCATTCCTGTCCTCTTAATGTTTACATCAGCATATGCGGAAAAGCTCCATTCATATGGATTAAAATCCGAGCAATAGCTGTAATAAGCATCGTTTGTTATAAACTGCCTTCTTAATTTTCCTTTTATACCGAGCGCATCGGTATTATATTGTCTGTATAATCTGCCTGCAAGGTCTTCGGAGGCTTTGTTTATCATTTCGGATGCGCTTTTATTTAGTTCCAAAATAGTGTGGTCTTTTCTATACTCAGACGGTGCCGAAAGCAGTTCTCCCTCTATCTTCATATAAATATCAATATGCTTTTCTTCCTTATTAATATCATATTTAGGAGCGTTCTTTTCTTCAATCTTTATAGTTATAGGAGTCTGCGGAGTGGCATCAGAATAAAAGGTCACATTCATTTCCTTAAATTTATTTTCAAGTATATTGTATATCTCCGCATCGGTGCTGCCGAGTTTTCCAATATATTTATTATCTTTGAATATTGCAGCGCCGAGCACCTCGCTTTTATTGCTTATTTTCTTTCCGGCTTGTCCCGCGTAGTAATATTTTGTACCGTTTTCAAAGCCGTCTTCATTCAGCTTCGCTTCTTCCTGACTTTTATTTTCGCTGCTCTTATGCTCCTTTTCACCTTTTTCTCCTAGTTTCTCCTCTTCTTTGACTTCTGCAACTCCGGCATACGGAAGTAAACAATCCTTTGAACCCGAAACACTCGCGCTGAAAAAATCAAGCGCTGTATTCTCCGGAATCGCCGGCCCGTTCTCGTCCTCATATATCAGCTGATAATACTTTACAGGATTAAGTTCTATTACAGGCTGAACCTCCTCAAGATATTTTCCGGCATCCTCGGCAATTGCAATATATATATCCGGTCTTATGTCATTATTTCTTGAAAATACATCATTCATATCTTCCATACCCTCCGCCGCCGTTTCCTCCGATATTACAAACAGCTTTGCATGAGAAAGAGTCAGCTCCTTTGAAACAATTGAATCGGCGTTATTAATAGCAGAATAAAGCGTAGGCGCTTCAACCGCAACAATCTGAACTATATCCTCACCTGATCCGCCGCTCTCAGATGCTCCTCCGCTTATCTGAACCGGATGGGCAAATTGAATTGTATAAATATAGCCGTCTTCAGATTTATCTATTCCTAACGCTGTTATATATGCTATATTATCCGGTTCCTCCCCGACGCATGATGTAAGCATGAGCATCAGCATCAAAGCGGTTATAATTTTAAAAATCCTCACAGTTATTACCATCCTTTCTACGCTACGCAAAACTTCGTTTTGCTATGCTACAACTTGCAAGCAAGTTGTTCACCTTTCTACGCTACACAAAACTTCGTTTTGCTATGCTACAACTTGCAGGCAAGTTGTTCACCTTTCACAATGTTTCACGTGAAACATTCTATACTCTTTTGATTCTTCCGATGATGCCCAATATGATGGGAATTAAAAATGCCGGAATATAAATCCATTTATTTATAATATCTTCCCAGATAATGGTTTGCGAAAAGCTTCCCGGAAACAGCGCAGCGCCTACAAGAATGGCTGTGACAGGCAGTATTAATGGCTTCGATTTCTTTAATCTGAAACTGCTTCGCCACACTTCAGCAAGAACGGCTGCATATAATGAAGCGTAAAGCAGTATCGAAATCGACCATACAAACTGAAATACCGCTTCAAGTCTTGAAAAGAAATTACTTAGTCTTATAAGCTTTTCAAGCTGATATACAGGTACAATAAATTTTTCCGAAACGGGATACGCATATGAAAGCCCGTATGCAGCAAAAATAATAATCGCATATGCCCCGCCTATAAATACTCCTTTTATTCCTGACTTTTTATATTCTCCTATATTCTTTGTATAAGGAATCAGTATATTGAGCATCAGCAGGTCTGCAAACAAAGAGAGAAATGAAATATTTTTTACAAACAAATTATAAATGCCGTTTCCCATAACAGGCATAATATTATCTATCTGAAACGCCGGGATAAGCATCAGAATAAAAATTACAAATACTGCGCCGATTATAGGTATAAAAAGTCCGTGAACTCTGCCTATTGCCTCTATACCGCAATATGCTCCCAATACTATAGCCACAATAAGAAGCAGTACTATTATCTCAATAGGGGTTTGCTGAAGCAAGGCCAATTTTATTATTTCAGAAAAAATATTTATAAACGGAAAGAAATTTGCGGCCAGAACTACAAACACAACTAATCCGACTATCATTTGCAGCCATCTTCCGCCTATGCTCTCGGCTATCTCGATAACACTTTTATCTGAGGTGTATATGGCACTTATCAACCAAAACAGTCCTGCAGCTATCAGCGTGCAATAAATTGCCGATATCCATGCTGCATTTCCGCATAATGCTATAGCATTACGCGGAAATGTTACAAGCATTTTTATTGTGATAGCATTTATTATAATTGTAGTTAATTGTCTTCTATTTAACATATCAATCTTCCTTGTTTCCTATTTGCCACCTCATACTTATCTCCGGCTCGGCATCAGGCCTTTTTGTTTTCAGGAAATGCGGCCGCTTTTCGCGCCTCTCTATATTATTTATCAATATTGCTGACGCGACCGACTTACTTCTGAATTTTAAAGCAGGCGAAAGGAACGGAACCCCGAAGCTCTTTATTCTGCCAAGATAAATACTGTATAAAACTATTCCCACAGCAATACCGTAAAAACCAAATCCTGTCGCTATAAATACAAATCCTAGTCGTAAAATACGATAGGTCCAGCCGAGGGTATAATCCGCAGTTGCAAATGAACCAATTCCCGTTATAGCTATTATAATTATCATTATCGGACTTACTATCTTTGCGCTGACTGCCGCCTGTCCGAGAATGAGACCGCCAACAATACCGAGTGTTGAACCGATAGGCGACGGCATTCTTAAGCCCGCCTCACGTATAAGCTCAAACGATACGTCCATCAAAAGAAACTCAACAAGGCTTGGGAACGGCACATTTTCTCTTGAAGCGCTTATTGAATACAGCAGATAGGTAGGTATTATCTCCTGATGATATAAGGTTATCGCAAGATAAAGCGCCGGGAGCAGCAGCGACAGGAACATTCCGCACAGTCTTATAAATCTTGACATTATCGCAAACGGCACGTTCATATATTCATCTGACGGCGAGTGCGTAAGCTCGAACGCATTTGACGGCATTACAAGCGCTCGGGGCGAACCGTTAAGAACGAGTACAACGCGCCCCTCGGTAAGAGCGCGCGCCGCACGGTCCGGACGTTCGGTCGCAAGAGTCTGCGGAGTGATAAGCACTGTTTTATCCTCAACAAACATCTGTACCTGTTCAATGCTGATTATATAATCGGTTGCTATTCCGTTAATTCTTCTTTTTGCCTCGCGCACCAGCTTTTTATTAGCGATATCATCTATATATAAAAGAACTCCGCGTGTTTTAGAGACATTTCCTATCTGGACTCCCTCAGCTATAAGCTTTTCTGTTTTTACAATTTTTCTTATCAGAGCGGTATTCGTCCTGAGCATTTCCCCGAATGCCTCCTGCGGACCGTAGATGCTTTGCTCATTATATGGCTTATCAATACTACGGTGCTCCCAATCACGAACATCAAATAAAAACGCGCAGTCTATGCCGTCAACGAACAGTGCGCAGGAGCCGAAATTTATTTCGTCCGCAATCTTATCCATATCCTTCTGCGGCTGTGCCTGCGAATGGGTGATAAACTTTTTATACAGATTTTCATTTAATTCCGATTTCGTTCCCGTAAGCTCAAGCAGCGATTTTATAATATTATTATCCATATAATCGCTGCTGACCATTCCGTCATAGAATATAATAAATGCCTCTGCTCCGTTTTTCAGCTTTATCTTCCTTATGACAACATCATTATTTATCGGAATATTAAATCGTTCATTTATATATGACAGGTTTTTCTCTATACTATCCGACACATAGCTGCCTCTTATTCTCTTTTCCTTTCTTATATCAAATTCGGGATCATCTTCCTCTGACAAAACAAAGCTCTCGCTCTGAGGTGAAGGCTCATAAGTAAAAAGCTTTTTAATTAAATTCATAAACACGACTCCCTTCCACGCTACGCAAAACTTCGTTTCACTTTCGCTTTTTCTTCTTTATTATTTATTAAAGCTCTTAAAATATACATATTTTTATCAGAAAATTCATATGATTATATAAACTTGAAAATTTTTTTAAAATGTTTCACGTGAAACATTTACAAATGAAAAATTTATGGTATAATAGTATGGTAGGTTTTTAAACCTGTCTATATGAATAATCCGTTCACGGATTGTAGCAGAAGGGAGTACATAATTAAAACATGGGAAAGGTGATAGCAATCACAAATCAAAAAGGCGGTGTAGGCAAAACAACCACAGCGGTCAATTTGTCAGCATGTCTTGCTTACGAGGGTAAAAAAACGCTTGTTATTGATTGCGATCCTCAGGGTAATACCACAAGCGGATTCGGATATGAAAGGAATGATTACAGTTCCTCCGTTTACGATTGTCTTATAGACCCATCAAAAACAAATAACTCTATAATAAAAACAAAATATATTAACCTGTATCTGATCCCGTCGTCGTCGGATCTGTCGGCGGCTGAAATTGAGCTTGCTTTTGAAGAAAATCGGGAGCAATTCTTAAAAAAAGCAATATCAGAGATAAGAAATGACTTTGATTACATAATAATAGACGCGCCTCCCGCTCTCGGAATGATAACAATAAATATAATGACGGCATGTGATAGTGTTCTTATTCCTATTCAGTGCGAATACTATGCGCTTGAAGGTTTGTCGCAGCTTATAGGAACAATAAAGAAAATAAAGAAAACCTATAACAGGAAAATAGAAATAGAGGGCGTGTTGGGAACAATGTATGACGGACGTACAAATCTTTCGATACAGGTTCTTGACGAGGTTAAAAAATATTTCCCGGAGCTTGTTTATAAATCAATAATACCGAGAAATGTGAAACTTTCCGAAGCACCCAGCTTTGGTGAACCTATAATCAAATACGACAGGACCTCTAAGGGCGCGGATGCGTATATGAGTCTTGCAAAGGAATTGATCAGAAATAACGAATAAAAAAAGAGGGGTGAGCATATGGCGAAGTCCGGACTTGGACGCGGGCTTGGTTCGCTGTTTGATGATACTTCTCCGGCAGCGGAAGAAGAGAATAACGTAGAAAGTCTGAGAATATCACAGATCGAGCCTAACAAAAATCAACCAAGACAAAAATTTGATGATGACAAAATAGACACTCTTGCCGACTCTATAAAGGAGCACGGAGTAATACAGCCTATTATTGTCGTAAAAAGCGGAAAAAGATATAAAATTGTCGCAGGTGAGCGGCGCTGGAGAGCTGCAAAAAAAGCGGGATTAAAGGAAATTCCTGTAGTAATAAGAGATTATACCGACAGAGAAATTGCTCAGATTGCGCTTATTGAAAATCTACAGAGAGAAAACCTCAATCCGATTGAAGAAGCTCTCGGATACAGAACCCTGATGAATAAGTTCGATATGACTCAGGAGGAGGTAAGCTCAAAAATCGGCAAATCAAGAAGCGCTGTCGCAAACTCAATAAGGCTTCTTTCGCTTGACGAAGCCGTTCAGTCAAAGCTTATTTCCGGCGAAATATCAAGCGGACATGCCCGCGCATTATTGTCGATTGAGGATCCTGAAATAAGAAAAGCAGTTCTTTTAAGCATTACAGAAAAGGAACTGAATGTAAGACAAGCCGAAGCACTTGCCCGCGAGCTTCAGAAGGCAAAACCAAAGAAAAAAACCGAAAAGATTGATGAACAATTAAGAGCCGAACTTGATAGTATTGAGAACGGCTTATCGTCTCAATTGGGTACAAAGGTGCGTCTTATACATAATGATAAGCGCGGAAAAATTGAAATTGAATATTTTGGAAATGATGATCTTGAAAGAATACTTAATATTATCAGGAACGGAGGATTATAATGGACGAACGGATATTAATGGCTGTAATTGCGGTTCTGATCGTATTTGTGATCGCGTCTATCGTAATCGGAATAATCAATATCTCAAAGATAAATTCAATACTTGATTATTCCGACGACGGCAATCTTATTGACGCGCTGGAAAAATATTATAACAACATAAGCGACATGCAGAAGAAGCTTAAGCTCTCCAGGGAAGGCGCTATGTCCGAAAGAATTTCCGCATGTGAAACAAAGGTCAATATGGGTCTTTCAAAAACGGGTATTGTAAACTTTGACGCGTTTGATGATGTTCACGGTAATCAGAGCTTCGCGCTTGCGGTGCTAAACCAATATAATGACGGCTTTGTTATTACATCACTTTATGGCAACAGCTCATCAAACACATATGTACGTACTGTACGCGAAGGAAGAAGCACAACTGTTCTTCTGGACGAGGAAAGGGAAGCAATACAGATGGCAATGAGCGGCGGAAATATAAGTTAAAACTTAATTTTGTAAAGGGATTTGATAACAATGGATAAAAAGGAAAAGAAACCAAATCAGAATAATTCAATGTTTCTCTATACGGCGCTGATATTTTTAGTGGCACTGATACTTATAATTCTCGCCTTTTTCGGTAAGATAAACAGACCAAACAGCGTACCGGTACCGGAGCCGACCGAAGATGTTCAAAGCCTTACGGCAGATGATATTGATAAAATGAAGAATGAAATCAATACTCTTAATTCACAGTTAAGCACATATGAAAGCCTCTTAACGGCAAATTCCTATACTGCCGCTATGAATTATGAGGAAGCGAAATCTATTATAAGCAATATTGATGAAAATTCACTCACAGAGGAACAGAAGATTTTATATGATCAGATAATAAACATAATAAACAGTGAAATGGAGGATTAACATATGTTAGACATTAAAATTTTAAGAAATGAACCGGAGAAAATAAGAGAGGCTCTTAAAAACAGATGCAGCGATCTTGATATAACTCCTGCAATAGAGCTTGACAAAAAGCGCCGCGAGCTGCTTACAGACGTTGAAAACAAAAAGGCGCAGCAGAACGCGATAACAAAGAAGATTCCGGCTATGAAGAAAGCCGGCGAGGATACAGCTCAGATTTTCAAGGAAATGAAGGAGCTTTCAAACGAAATCAAGGCAGATGATGAAAAGGTACGTGAAATAGACGCAGCGTTAAGAGACTTCATGCTCCGTATTCCGAACATACCGAACCCGGAATGTCCGATAGGCAAGGATGATACAGAAAACAGAGAGCTTAGAAAAAACGGCACACCGCGTGAATTCACATTTGAGCCTAAGGCGCACTGGGATATCGGTACAAAGCTTGATATTCTCGACTTTGAGAGAGGCACAAAGATTGCCGGTACACGTTTTACAGTGTATAAGGGTCTCGGTGCAAGACTTGAACGCGCTGTTATACAGTATTTCTTAAACACACATACAGACAGAGGATATACGGAAATATTCCCTCCGTACATGGTAAACCGCGCGTCAATGACAGGAACAGGTCAGCTCCCTAAATTTGAAGAGGACGCGTTCAAGGTATCAAATAACGGCTTCTTCCTCATCCCAACGGCAGAGGTTCCAGTTACAAATCTTCACCGTGACGAAATTCTTGACGGAACAAAGCTTCCTATAAAATATTGCGCATATTCGGCATGCTTCCGCGCCGAGGCAGGCAGCGCGGGCAGAGATACAAGAGGTATCATAAGACAGCATCAGTTCAACAAGGTTGAGATGGTTAAGTTTGCAAGACCTGAGGACAGCTACGAAGAACTTGAAAAGCTCACAAACGATGCTGAAATTCTTCTTCAGGGACTCGGTCTGCCATACAGAGTTGTAAAGCTTTCAACAGGTGACCTCGGATTCTCATCGGCAATGACAAATGATATTGAGGTATGGATGCCTTCATACAACCGATATGTTGAAATTTCGTCATGCTCAAACTTTGAGGATTACCAGGCTAGACGCGCAAACATCCGTTTCAAGGATTCGCCTAAAGACAAGGCGCGTTTCGTTCATACGCTCAACGGTTCGGGTCTTGCAGTCGGCAGAACTGTAGCTGCAATTCTTGAAAACTTCCAGAACGAGGACGGCACAGTAACGATCCCCGAGGCTCTCGTTCCTTATATGGGTACAGATATTATTAAATAAGTTATAAATATAAAAGGAATGGTGTTATTGCCATTCCTTTTATCATATTACAGTCCCTGCTTATTTATAAAATTAACAAGCTCATTATTATTCTTTGTAACCTTCATAAGCTGCAGAACTTTTACATATTGTGTTATATTCTGTTCCTTGCTCAGCTCGCGGCGCAGTGTCCAGCCGGCTTTCTGTTCTTCCTCTGATAGCAGATTTTCCTCGCGGCGCGTACCGGATTTGGGAACATCAATGGCGGGATAAATCATGCGCTCC
>JAFLUC010000087.1 GCA_022509005.1 Oscillospiraceae bacterium
ATGAAAATTTTACTCATTGCCGGACACGGTAACGGAGACGCCGGCGCCGTAGGTAACGGTTACAAGGAGGCAGACCTCACACGCGAGGTTGTTTCCTTGCTTGCGCCGAAGCTCAGAGAGTTATGTAACGTGGATATTGCATACACATCAAAAAACTGGTTTGAGTATCTGAAATCCCATAGCTACAACTTCAAGTCGTATGATTATGTGCTTGAAGTACATTTTAACAGCGGAGGCGGTACAGGAACGGAGATATTTGTTACCACATCAGAGAAGAGCACTGGCGTTGAGACCGCTATTGTACAGAAAATATGCGCCGCTGTTGGCAACAAGAACAGAGGTGTTAAGCGGAAGAATTGGAATGTAATCTCAAAGGCAAAGTCGCAGGGCATTTCATCGGCATTGTTGGAGGTATGCTTTATAGACAGCGCCGCAGATATTAAGACGTATCAGAGCCGGAAGAACGATATTATAAACGCAATCGCTGACGGTATCGCCGAAGGCTTTAGTTTGAAACGAAAGGAGGAAACAACCGTGTCAAAAACATTAAACGATATATCAGGACATTATGCGGAAAAGCATATACAGAAGCTGCTTGACTGCGGTATCGTAAACGGCGATGATAACGGAAACTATCGCCCGAACGATCCCATCACCCGCGCCGATGCTGCTATTATAGCGGCGAATGTGTTGACGTATTTGGGGAAGTGATTTAAAAAGTTTAGGTGGTGAGGTTTGCGCAAAAGATATGTATAAATACAATATATTTAAATATTAAGAAGATTTTAAACAAAGAGCCGGAGAATTATTCCGGCTCAATTTTTTTTGTTTCTTACTTTATTGTCAAATTTTTTGGTATTTATTGAAAATGAATGTTGACCTAGTCTGTAAAATGTGATATTATAATATATAATTGCGGAAAGGGGAATATATATGAGTAACTTACCAGCAATCGCTAATAATATTCCAAGTGGAGGATTAAATCTTTCAAAACTAAGCGAGTTATCAAACTGTATAGAAACTGTAGCAATAGAAAATCCTAAGTTATCAATAAGTGTATTACCTAATGTTTTTAAAGATATATTTAATTTTTTTCATGAAAACAAGCGTTTAAAAATACAGAACGAACAATTTAAACAAAAATGTGCTGTAATAAAGGATTACACTGAAAAACAATATAATTTAGAATTATACAAAGTGAAACAAGATGCCTATACAAAATTGTCGCAAATAAAGAGTAGTGAAAACAAAGAAATTGCACGTATAAACAGAGAAACAAATATGAAGATGGTTGAAATTAAAAACAAGTATCATCTTGAATCATCTAGATTATATACCAATTTTAAAAAATTCCAAAGCCAAATGAGATTGGAAAATAAAAGGTTTGAACTTTTTGCGATGCAGCTTCGTGAGCAACAGAAAAATCATGAGAAATGTCTTAAAGAACTAGAGGCGGTGTGCGCAATACTGCGTAAAAAAATGAATAATAACACGGCAACTAAAAATGACTTTGATTATTATCTTTTACTTATGGACATGCGTATGAAATATGCATGTAATCAGGATATTTTGTCAATAGTAGCGGAAGGATTAAGGGGGTAATCTGTTATGATAAGAACAATTATCTTTTATTCTATAATTTTGTTGGTTATTTTATTATTTATAATACGCTTAATATTACATAATAAAAAATCGAAAAAAAGAAGAAGAACAGTTTCAAGATCCATTAATAGATACAATGACCAATCAGATATAGAATATGCGATCACTTCCAACGAAAAACGGTTATCAGAAGAAATTAAAAGAAGTAAGAGCGATATTCAGAGGGCAATTGCATTAGCAAATAAAAATATCAGCATTGCATGGATTGATTCTTATGAGAAAACTTTGCGCATAACTAATAATCTACAAAAAAATCTAGAATATCAACAAAGTAGATATTTGCGAAAATCTAAATTTCAATATTATACCAGCTTGCATTTTAGGTCAATGTTAGCAGCGGATATGGCATATAAAAATTTTAAAGATATAGATAAATCTTTTGAAGAGATTAACGTCCTTATACTAAATATTAAAAACGGAGTTATAAAAGTTGATAAGGATCAAAAGGATAATTTGTATTTAGTCAAAGATAAAATAAAAGAAGCTCGTAAAGTATTACTAGATAGAGTTCACGATTTAAACAATCAAACTAGAAAATTTAAACGTAAGATTGGTAGGGAATGTGGAGAAAGAGGTAGACAATGGGAGGCAGAACGAAATAGGCATAAATAGATTTTGCTATAGAATCAAAGATAAGAATTCTATCCACGAAAAATACATGACTGAGTGATTTTGCACAAAATTATGATGAAATAGGCAGAAACGCAAAAGTCTAAAAATGGCTTAGCTATGCGGTGTTTGTCGTATATAGAAAAATGAGGTTCGCGGATATAAATGGCAAATTTAATTCCAGTTGGAAGAGCCATAAAAGCGTTAACCGAACCATAGGTTAACGCTTTTTTTATCTGTTGAGAAATATCAAGGAGATAAGAAAGATGAAAAAAAGATTATTTCTTGCAATTCTCGTACTTACAGCGATTCTGGGCTGTACTGCACACGCGTACATGGATGTGAGTTCGGATAAGTGGTATTATAAAAATATTCAGACGATGTCGGACTCAGGTTTGTTAAAAGGCTATGACGACAATACATTCCGCCCTGATAATCCGATAACATACGCGGAATTTGTGAGTGTATTGAAACGATGCGTTTCACCAGGGAGTGAAAGTTCGTTGTCGGGGCACTGGGCAAAAGGAGCAATGGAATACGCGTACAGTAACGGCTGGTACGATTATGACGAAATAAACGAGTCACTTTACGACACGGCGATCCCGCGGTATATGGCGGTGAAACTTACGGTTTTGTCAATGAATCTTCCAAAGACGGAGAATGATGACGGCGTTTACTGGCGATATATGAATGAAATCAAGGATTTTAACAGCATTGACGGACGCTACGGCTACCTTGTAATTCGCGCATATAATAACGGCGTACTTACCGGAGACGAAAACGGTAATTTTAATCCTCGTAATTCTCTCACCCGCGCGGAGGCGTGCGCGATTATATCACGAGCGGCAGGTATGGCTGATATTAAGCCTTCTGCTTCTGCTGAACCGGATGTGCCGATTGCACCGCAGATAAGCGTAAGAGGTGGAGTGTCAGAGAATGGGAAATTGCAGGTAATAGGAACGCAGTTGTCAAACGAACGCGGGGAACCGGTGGTTTTGCGCGGTATGTCATCGCATGGGCTTCAATGGTTCTCAAATTTCACCGACCGCGCGTCAATTGCGAAGACTGCGCAGGCAGGCGCGAACGTGTTCCGTCTTGCAATGTACACCGGCGAGAACGGATATCTGTCTCAGCCGGACAATATAAAAAATAAGCTTTACAGCAGTGTTGACGGCGCGATTGCCGAGGATATGTATGTTATAATAGATTGGCATATCCTGTCCGATGGCAATCCAATGACCAATGTTGCTGCAGCAGAAAGCTTCTTTAATGAGGTATCCGCTAAATACAGCAATTATGATAATGTGATTTACGAAATCTGCAATGAGCCTAACGGGAATATTTCATGGTCAGGCGACGTGAAGCCGTATGCCGAGCGAATCATTCCCGTTATCCGTGCCAATGATCCCGAAAGCGTAATTCTTGTAGGCTCTCCGACCTGGAGTCAGGATATAAATGCGGCGGCGGACGATCCGCTCAATTTTGATAATGTTATGTACACCTGCCATTTCTACGCAGGCACACATACCCAGTGGCTTCGTGACTGGATAACGTATGCGATAGGCAAAGGCGCGCCGATATTTATTTCAGAATGGGGAACATCTGCTGCCGACGGTAACGGCGGTGTGTTCTTAGAGGAGTCTCAGCGGTGGCTGGAGTTTTTAAATGCGAATAATATAAGCTGGGTAAACTGGTCACTGTGTGACAAAAATGAGGCCTCGGCGGCAATAGCACCAAACACGGGTGTTAACTGGTCAACCGATACGTTGTCACAGAGCGGAAAATTTGTATTCGATAATTTCAGATAATTAAAAAGCACTTAATCTTTGATAAAGAAGATTGAGTGCTTTTTTGTGGATCGATTAAATATTTCAGATAATATGAATTAATCCTTCGGAACTGTTGCCCAGTCTGCATCAAACTGCGCAATACCCTTATCTGTAAGCGGGTGATTAAGCATCTGCATAATTACCTTATAAGGAACTGTTGCGATATCGCAACCGAGTCTTGCAGCGTCAACCACATGAATCGGGTTTCTTACTGATGCTGCGATGATCTCTGTATCAATTGCCGGATCAGCATCAAATACATCAACGATCTCCTCGATAAGAGCCATGCCGTTTGTGCCTACGTCATCAAGTCTGCCGAGGAACGGGCTTACGTAAGTAGCGCCTGCCTTTGCGGCTAAAAGTGCCTGTGCAGCTGAGAAAATAAGAGTAACGTTTGTCTTTATGCCGAGAGCTGTCATCTTTTTACAAGCAATAAGACCTTCCTTATTGAATGGGATCTTGATGATGATGTTCTTGTGGATCTTTGTGAGCGGAATAGCCTGCTCTACCATCTCGTCCGGATCCTTTGCCGTAACCTCGGCGCTTATAGGACCGTCAACGATCTCTGTAATCTCTTTAACAACATCCTCAAATTTTCTGCCTGACTTTGCGATAAGTGACGGGTTTGTTGTAACGCCGCATATAACGCCCATGTCATTTACTTCTCTTATTTCATCAACAATAGCTGTATCAATGAATAATTTCATTTTAAAAATCCTCCTGTGTATTAATTATGTATATATTATATATTTTTTTTGTTAAGCAGTCAATGGTTTTTTTAAAATTATATAAATAATTACACTAATTACAAAAACAACCAATGCCATCAAAGATGCAAGGGGAATGTTGCACAAAAATCATCTAAAATTTTGGTAAAAATGCAGAAAAATAATTCAACTATTGAGAATTAAAAAGAGGTGTGCTATAATTATACTATAATACACTGATACGAATATATCCTGAAAGGGTATGCGGACCTCCTTTTACAATATTGACTTGAGGTGTAAATATAAGAAAGGGAGAAAAAATTTAAAATGAGAAAATTTATTTCTTTATTGAGTGCTGCTTCTATAGCTGCTACATCACTTGTTGCAGTAATAACAGCACAGGCTGCAGGCGAGACAGTTCTGTACTCTGATTCATTTAACGGATACGAGACTTCACAGAAGACTGCTGAAGGTACAGTATTTGCTGCTCAGGCAGGTAACGACTATTCAAGCGTTGCTGCTGATCCTAATTGGGCATGGATTTTCAATAGCCCTGCAAGCCAGACGCTTGACAAGCTCACAGTAGGATTTGACGGCGGAAGAGGTGACGATACAGGTACTATCATGATCGTTGAAAAGGACGAATCAGATAAGTATTTGCAGATGCACACTAACAGATTCCAGAGCAGAATGAAGCCGCAGATTACAGGCTTTGATGGTTATTCGGCAAATGCGGGAGAGGATCTCGTAATTGCGTTTGATTTGCTGCTCAATGATGGCGCTAATGGTAGTGCAGGAACGCTTGATTTAGGTATAGGCGAAATATCAACAGCTACTGAGGGTGTAACAGCTGGCGAGTGGACTAAGGTTAGAGTTGTAACATCAGATGGAACAACAGATGTTTATGTAGGCGAAAATAAGGTAATTGGCGATGCTTCAGGTGTGATTTCAACAATTCGTCCGAAGCCGTTTGATGCTGATACAAAGGTTGATCCGGGTCCGTATCCGGAAGTAAGCATTGATGAGCTTGTAATCATGTCAGTTGCTGACGGTGCGAATGCGGAAATTCCGGAAGCAGGTGATAACCAACAGGAAGAAGAAGCTACAGCGGCTCCGTTTGAAGGTGATCCTGTAGTAGTTGACTTTGATGACAATACTCTTGAGGCTGCAGGCTTCACAGTATCATCACATAAGGATTATGCAACAGTATCTGTTGCAGCAGATACAGATGCAGACCACGGCAATGTTTGGAAGGTTGTTCAGACATCAGAGAAGAATAACTCACCGAGTAATGCAACAATAGATTTCAGTAACGTAACTGCAGGAAAGTCACACATCGGTATTGAGTACGATCTCAAAGCTGGAGACGGACGTGTAAGCGTGGTAGTTTACGACGGACTTCCGAGCGGAAACGGAGACGCAAAAGCTTCTGTGATAAAGCAGGGTGTTTTCAGCAGCGGCGCAGCGATTTGTACTATTGATGAGTGGGTACATACAGTAATCGATGTTGATCTTGCAACAGGCTCAGGTACATATAAGGTTACAGGAGCTGATGATGCTTTAGTTGGTCAGGGTAGAATCGAAACAACTGTTGATGCTATAACAGCAATCAGCCTTGTTTCATGGTATGGAAATACATCATATCTTGACAACCTTGTTGTTAAGGCAGGCGGCGAGATGGAGAAGGTTGAAATAACACCGGAGCCTGCATCAGAGGTTGAGGGAAGTAACATTGACTTATTGCCAGAAGGTGCTACTCAGTTTGCTGATTTCTCAGCAGCAGAAGGAACAGCTGAGAAGGTATTAAATCACAGCGCAGCAAAGCCGGCTGTTACAGAGGCATCAGTAAGCATCTACAATGCTGACGCAAACATCAGAGGTAAGTCTGTATATGCTTCATATGACGTGCTTGTAAATGCGGGTGATGCTCTTACCCTTGAGACTTATGCAAGCGATGGTACATCGTTAGGTTCAACATTTATTTTAGAAGGCAATGAGGACGGTACAGCTACAGTATACGGCAAGGGCGACAAGGGCGACAGAGTAAACATCTCAGGTAACCTTGTTAACGGCACATGGTATAGAGTTCTTATTGAAATTCCGCAGGGCGGAACACCGGAATCCCCGACAACAGGAACTGCTACATATACAATTTACAGAATCAATCCGGAAGATCCTACAGCAGCAATTGAGGTTGCGGCTCAGGGTAAAATAGGACCGAGAAACTTAAGCAATAAGGCTGCTATTAGTCTGAAGACAGTGGTAACAGGCACACCGTATATTGATAACGGCGTTACATTCCTTGCTTCTTCAGGTCTGAGCCTTGTAGAGGAAGAAGTAATTACACCGCCTCCGGTTAATGCTACTCCGGAACCTGCTTCAACAGTTGAGGGTAGTAATGTTGATCTTACTCCGGATGTTACAATTACAAAGTCATTCGACTTTAGCGCTGTTGAGGGCACAGCTGTTAAGAAAGAAAACCACAGCTTAGCTAAGCCGGTACAGGCAGCTGACGTAAGCGTATATGACGCTGATACAAATGTAAGAGGAAAGTCAATTTATGCATTGTATGATGTATATATGAACAAGGGCGATGATTTAAAGCTTGAGGTTCGCGGAAGCTCAGACTTAGGTCCGACACTTGCATTGACAGGTAATGAAGACGGTACTGTAACAGTATACGGTCTTGGTGACAAGGGCGATAAAGTTAATATCGCAGGTAACCTCGTATACGGAACATGGTACAGAGTTCTTATCGAGATCCCGCAGAATAGTAATGAGGGCAATACAAATACCGGTGCTGCAATCTACACAATTTACAGAATCAATCCGACAGATCCGACAGCTGTAACAGAGATTGCTGCTCAGGGTACAGTAGGACCGAGAAATTTAAGTGGTAAGGGCGCTACAAAGATCACAGCAGTTGTAACGGGTACACCGTATGTTGATAACGGTGTTGCATTCATCGCTGCTAACGGTTTGAGCCTTATCGAAGATGTATGGACAAAGTATACTCCGGTATACAATGAAGACGGTACTCTTAAGAGTGTTACAATAGAGGCGTTTGATCCGGCAACAGGTACAATCGGAGAAGGCGAGCTCGTTTGGAATCAGTTTATGAAGCCTTACGTTGCTGAATAATTCTGATTAAAATTTAAAATCACATCAGCCGGGCGGATTTTCGCCCGGTTTTTGTATGCGTGAAAATGCACAAAAATACAAAGTGATATTTGTGCAAAACGTTAAAAATGAAAATAAATATTAAAAATATATTGCAATTTGTCCTGATATGGTTTATAATTATGATATGTGAATATAGCATTTGTATTGAGTGCCACGGTCCGCAAATTTTGGCACACAAACAAAAAACAAATCAAATATTTTATGAAAAGAGGTAAGACAATGAAAAGATTTTCAAAGTTTATGTTGTCAGTTGCAGCAGTTTCAGCAGTAACAGCTGCAATGGCAGTATCAGCTATGGCTGCTGATGTTACAGCTACATATGACACAGAAGTCGATGACGGTACTGTAAATATCACTGTTGTAGATGGAACAGGAGCTTCACAGACATTGTTGGTTCTTAACAACGATGCTACAGCAGTAGTTGAAGCAGATATCGAGCAGATTGGACAGAAGGATGACGGAGCATCATTCACAGAGTTTAAGCTGCCGGCAGGTATCTATGCAGATCTTGCTGAGGGTCAGTCAAAGACCTACTATATCCGCATAGGCGGTTCAAATGGTTCAATGCAGAAGGGTACATTGACAATTAGCAAGGGTGGCGAAATACCAACAGTAAAATTGTTGATTGGCGATGTTAACGGTGATACTGATGTAGACCCGGACGATGCAGTTGAAATTCTGCGCTATAGCGTTGGTGCGACTGAATTAACGGATGAGCAAATGTTAAAGGCTGGTTACTGTGACAATGATCCTGATGTAGACGCGGAGGATGCAGTGTGTATTCTCAGATATGCTGTTGGATCAGAGGGTTCTGGTAATGCTGGAATAGAGATGGAATTTCCTGTACAGCAGTAATTCAAATGTTTGTTAATAACAATAGTAATTCAGTTGCAGAATTTTGCGACTGAATTGCTGTTGTTAGATACATAAAGTATATTTTCTGAAAGGGGAAAAACAATGAAGAAAAACAACAAGTTTATAGCGTTTTTCTGCGCTATGGCGATGATTTTGTCTATGTTTGGCAGCTTTATGATAGTTAGTGCTGAAGCAGAGCCGGGCATGACTCTTGAATCATCATTGAGTGAAGACGGTAAGACAATAACGGTTGTGGCTAAGTATGTAAATCCGGATGAAGCAGATCCGGGCATACGCAGCTTTAATGTTGCAATCAATGTTCCTGATACAGCAACAGCTGTAGAAGGTGAGT
>JAFLUC010000088.1 GCA_022509005.1 Oscillospiraceae bacterium
GCGTCACCTTGCCAAGGTGAACGTCGCGAGTTCGAATCTCGTCTTCCGCTCCATTAACAAA
Source organism: Oscillospiraceae bacterium (assembly GCA_022509005.1). Taxonomy (GTDB): domain Bacteria; phylum Bacillota; class Clostridia; order UBA1381; family UBA1381; genus Ornithomonoglobus. Next base: position 62 of record JAFLUC010000088.1, read on the forward strand.
AGACGCTTATGATTTAGAAGCGTCTTTTGTTTTCAAAATGGCGGCATAGCCAAGTGGTAAGGCACGGGTCTGCAAAACCCTTATTCCCCGGTTCAAATCCGGGTGCCGCCTCCAACAAAAGTGCTGCGGCTTAAGTAAACTTAGGTCGTGGCATTTTTTTACCTTAAATATATGGTTTTAATGCAGAGGAGTAATCTTATGCTGAAATTGTGGAAATTTATTAGAAGATTATCAGCCTTTATTTTTTTAGTAACCGCTCTCTTGATTGCGGCAATTATTATAAATGCAAGAACGTTTTTCTTCAGGGACATTGGAACATACATACCATTTATAGAAGAGAAATTCCCTAAGTTTGCTCAGAGCCTGAGCGAGCTTTCCGAGGATGTTAATTCAGGACTCAGAGGCATTCCGCTAATAGGCGAACATATCGTCACAGCAAACGATGTTGACCTTCCTATTGATCCTGAGGATGTCGCTTCAAATGCATATTACGCAAGCGATACGATGCTGACGTTTAATAATAAACAGAATATTTCCGTTGATGTGAGCGGAAACTCTCTTGAAATATATGGCATCACAAACAGCGAACGTTATCTCGTCTATCAGTTTCTTGACGTGGAGGGAAATGTTCTCGATCAGATACCGGACGAATGCGATTCTGACGGCGAGTTCAGAAAAAGATTTGACATACCCAGTGGTTCATATCAATTCACGGTATTTACAGGCGCTGCCTCCTCCGGAGAATATATAAGTCTTGTGTATAACTATATTTATCTCAGCCAGGCCGAGGATGGATCATGGGGCGTTGTCATGTCGCCTGTGTATGACCACAATGTCGATATGTTTGAAAAGGATAAATCGGTTAAGAGAGCGCTTAAAAGAACCTCGGATATAGATTTTGATGACGATAATATAACAGCCGTTGCGCAGTCCGTCACAGCCGGATGCGAGACCGATTACGAAAAGGCCCTTGCTCTTCATGACTGGGTGTGCAGCAATATATACTATGATACAGATAATATCGGTACATCGAATCATATTCCGTATACTGCCTCGGAGGTACTTACCACGCGCCGCGCAGTATGCGAAGGCTATGCAAATCTTTATGCGGCATTGTGCCGCGCGGCATCAATACCCTGCAACACAGTAAACGGCTATGCGCCTGAAATGGAGACTGACGATTTTACATGGTATGACGATTCAATAGATTACGATACTCCAAACCATGCCTGGAATGAAGTTCACCTTGATGACAGATGGGTCATTGTTGACACTACCTGGGACAGCAAAAACAAAATCGTTAACGGCGTGGCAGAAGCCGGCGGAAGTATTTCATATCTGTACTTTGATGCAAATGTCAGATTCTTTTCACAGAATCACAAAATCCTTAAATATATAGTATAAAAATGGTGAGCGGTGGCAACCTGCTCATCATTTTTAAGTATTAGAAGAATTTCTGATTATAATAATTATACTCTATCCGTCAAATTCTGCACTTGAATAATCGGACACTCTATTACAGTTCTTGTTATAATAATGATCGGAGGTGATCAGATGGATATTTTAAAACAGCTAAATAAAGTTATATATTATACTGAAGAAAATCTTGAAGAGGAAATAAGTCCGGATATTATTTCTCAGATAGCCTGTACAAGCTATGACAGCTTTTGCAGATTCTTCAGCTATATCACCGGAATAACTTTTGCAGAATATATACGCAGAAGAAAGTTGACCAAAGCCGCGTATGACTTGAGAAGCAGCGACGATAAGGTAATTGATATTGCCGTAAAATACGGATACTCCGGAGCTGACGTTTTCAGAAAGGCCTTTACGAAGCAGCACGGAATTCCACCGACAGCGGCAAGAGATGTATCAGTGTCATTAAATGTATATCCGCCTGTTTCATTTCACGTTATTTTTAAAGGAGCTGAAAAGATGAATTTCAGAATTGTTGAAACCGAGGAAATTGAGGTATACGGTGTTTCACGGCATTTTAACGGAACAAGTGCGGAACGGTATGAAATGGAGCATACTATGTGGGCCACGGATTGCGATTTTGTTCCCTCGCAAATTTGCGAAGGATTTGATGGTAAGTGGTATGGCATCTGGAATGACGGACATTATATGATTGCAAGAGATAAATCCGATACGACGGGAGTCGATCTCGAAAAAGATATAATTCCGACAGGTACATATGCGGCGTTTACAACAGAAAAAGGCGGATATGCCGGGGATGAGCTGCCAAAGCTGCACGATTTGATTTTTAATTCATGGCTGCCCGATTCAGGCTATGTCCAAGCAGGTAATCTAGAAATTGAGGTTTATCACCTGCGAACCGGTGATGCAGAACGAAAAAAGAATAGGTATTATGAAATATGGATACCCATAAAAGAAAAATAACTTATGAAAACATTAGAGTGTCAGAGGGACTATTCCCTCCGTCACTCTATTTTACTTTATACAAATTTCAAAATATCCTGCGGGCTGTCCGCGATCATCGGAGCGCCGTAGCCTTCAAGCTCAGAACGTGAGCGGAAGCCCCAGCTTACGGAAATGCACGGCATCTTTGAATTTGCCGCAGTTTGGAGATCTACATCCGTATCGCCCACATAAACGCAGTCGCAAAGCTCAGCGTTAAGCTCTTTCATTGCTATATACACCATATCCGGGGCGGGCTTGTTTTCTATATCCTCCGAATCACCCACAGCAACATCAATAGTATCGGCAAAAAATTCTTCTCGCAGCGCCTTTACCGCAAAATCAATTTTATTCGATACAATGGCAAGCTTGTACCCTTTAGCATTGAGTTCTCTTAAAAGCTCCTGTATACCCGGATACGCTGCCGTTTTATCACGGTTATGCTCTCTGTAATAGTCCTCAAACGCGTCATATGCCGCCCAATACTGTTCTTCACTTATTCCGTCCGGCGCCGCGCGTTTTATAAGAGTATGCACGCCATTTCCGATAAATCGGCGTACCTCGTCCCGTGTGCGTTCCGGAAAACCGCAGAAGCGCATGGCATAATTAACGCTCTCCGCAAGATCATCAAGCGTATTTAAAAGGGTTCCGTCGAGGTCAAATATAATTGTGCCGTATTTCATTATTTTTCCTCCACATGGATCAATACCTGCTCTATTATTCTCTTTACATGGTCATCATCAAGAGAATAGAAGGTGTTTTTTCCGTCTCTGCGCGACTTTATAAGCCTTGCCTGCTTAAGCGTGCGGAGCTGGTGGCTTATCGCTGACTGGCTCATCCCGAGCTTATCGGAAATATCGGAAACCGACAGCTCCTGGGAAAACAGAACCCATAATATTCTTATTCTTGTATTATCGCCGAAAATCTTAAACGTATCGGCAAGTCTTGTAATTGTACCTTCATCAGGAGCTTCTTTTCTCAGTTTATCCAGAACCTGCTGATTGTACGAGCAGATTTTGCAGCCGTTCTCGTCCATTAATAACTCCCCTTTCCTATTTTATATAATTATAACCTATTCCGAGGCTTTTGTCAATAATCGCCCCTGCCATGTATTGCGCTCGGCCATAGCCTTATCTATAGCGTTAAGCACCTCAAACTTCTTAAGACTCCACATAGGACCTATAAGGCTGTCGCGTCCTCCATCACCTGTAAGCCGCTGTATGACCGTTTGGGGCGGTATAACCTCAAGCTGGCGTATGATTATATCAACATATTCATCAAACCCCAAAAGCCGCATTTCGCCTCTTCTGAGCTGCTCTGCCATCGCTGTTCCCTTCAATATATGTAAAAGATGCAGCTTAACGCAATGCGGACGGAGTTCGCCGACGGCTTTTGCAGATTCTATCATCATTTCCGCGCTCTCGCCCGGCAGCCCGTCAATCAAATGCACACATACGTTTATATTTCTCTTTACAAGCTCATTATATCCTTCAAGGAATTCAGCATAGGTATGGCATCTGTTTATTCGCTCGCCCGTTTCGTCAAATATGGACTGAAGTCCAAGCTCCACTATTAAGTATGTCCTATCGTTGAGTTCTGAGAGATACTCAAGCACATCCGGCTTAAGGCAGTCCGCCCTCGTTGCTATGCTTATTCCAATCACGCCCGACTGGCGAAGCGCAGGCTCAAACCGCTGTCTCAGAATCTCTGCCGGAGCGTATGTGTTGGTATGGGCCTGAAAGTACGGCATATACTTGCCCGACTTCCACTTATTATGCATCATTCCCTTTATATCCTCGAACTGGCGGATAATATTTTCAGCCGGATCACCTGCAAAATCTCCGCTGCCGCCCAGACAATATGTGCAGCCGCCGTACCCCTTTGTACCGTCAATATTCGGGCAGGTAAATCCGGCATTGAGCGCAAGCTTCATAACCTTGCATCCAAATTTGCGGCGCAGATGATAATTCCATGTATGATACCGCTTATTATCATCCGAAAATTCAAATTCATTCATATAACAACCTCAATAAATAATGAAAGCGGTTCAGCCTTGAACCGCTGAACCGCTTTTATATGTATATTATAAATTCTTTACATATGTCTTGACAAACTCTTCAAGCAGCTCGTCACGCTCAATTCTTGCAATAAGACCTCTTGCGCCGTTATAGCTTGTTATGTACGTCGGATCGTCCGAAAGAATATATCCCACAATCTGACTTATCGGATCATAGCCTTTGAGCTTCAATGCATCATATACCCGAGACACTATATCTCTTACCTCCTGAGATTTGTCAAACTCAAGATTTATTTTCATTGTTTCATTGAACTCCATAATAGCCCTCCTTACTCAAAACAGATATATATGTATATATAATATTACATTTTCGATAAAAAATCAAGTGTTTTTTAACATTTTTACATAATTTCAATGATTTTTTATGTTTTTTGACGTTAATTTAGTGTGAAAAGCTCTTCAACGCTGTCTATGGGACCTGCCGCTGCAACGGTTAATGTGCTTTCATCAAGTACCTTATCGATAACATTTGATACAGATTCCAGATCTACAGCCTCAATTTTCTTTATTGTTTCCTCCGGTGTCATATGTCTCTTTCCAAGCAGCGCAGCACGGCCAATTGTCTGCATCCTTGCGCCTATATGCTCATTTGACATTATGTAGTTTCCTTTTAGCTGAATTTTTGCCCTCAAAAGCTCATCAGCCGTAAGCTTCTCCGCCTTCAGCTTTTTTATTTCCTTCACAATCAGCTCGCTTACGCGCTCTATATTCTCCGGCGAGACGGCTGCTGAAATATCAAACGTTCCCGCTCCGATATACGCGCTGTGCCCCGCGCCGATTGTGTATACAAGTCCGTATTTTTCACGTATATTCTGAAACAGTCTCGAGGACATTCCGCTGCCGAATATATTATTAAATGCAAGCAGCGAATACACGGCATCGTCATATATATCAATCCCGTTAAATCCTGCAATAAGCTGAACCTGCTCAAAATCACGATTTTTTAATGCGCGTCCTGCATGGTATGATACCGGTTCGAATTTCACTTCCGCATCGCTTATCTTCCGGCCTCCGAAATATTTTTCAAGCAGGTCAAATATAGAATCATCAAAGCTGCCCGAAACAGCAATAACAATATTTTTACTCGTATAATGCGTTCTCATATACTCCCGCATAATATCAGGCGTTATGCTGTTTAATATATCCGGTGTGCCTAAAATCGGTCTGCCCATAGGAGTATCACCCCATACAATTCCGTCAAAGAGGTCATACACGACATCTTCCGGGCTGTCCTCGTACATGGCTATTTCCTCAAGCACAACTCTCTTTTCAAGCTCCATATCCTCTGCAGAAAGCAGCGGCTCAAATACCATATCCGACAGAATATCAACCGATTTTTCAACATATTCATTGAGTGTCTTTGCGTAAAAGCATGTACACTCCCTTGTTGTAAACGCGTTCATTTGGCCGCCGACCGAATCCATTTCAAGCGCTATATCCCGCGCTGAGCGCGATCCTGCGCCCTTAAACACCATGTGCTCGATAAAATGCGAAATACCGTTTTCTTCGGCCCGTTCATGACGCGAACCGTTGCCGACCCATACGCCGACCGATACCGACTGCACGTACGGCACACGTTCCGCCGCAACTCTTATTCCGTTTGATAAAACCTTCTCTATGTACATTGATCGATTCCTCTGTATAGCTTATTAATTAATTTTATAAAATATTCTCATTGAGCATATTATAGCACATAAGACTTATAAAATCAAGCTGTAATTGTTGGCGCGCTGTTTAATGGTATGTTTTTAGGACAAAAAAATCCAAACAATAAAAATTGTCCGGATTTATAAAAGTAATATCAACCGCCCGCCAGATCCTTTATTACCTCACCGGCCGCTATAAGTCCGGCGACTGCGGGAACGAACGCTGTGCTGCCCGGAACGGCGCGGCGCGCCGCGCCTTGTCTTGCCGTATCAAGAGGGCTTGCGCTGTCGCTGCCGCATGTTTGCATATCCCGGATCGGGCTGATAGGCTGTTCCTTTGAATACACAACCTTTAATTTTTTCACACCGCGCTTTTTCATTTCGCGCCGCATGGTTCTTGCAAGCGGACACATCTCCGTATCATAAATATCCGACACCTCAAATTTTGTCGCGTCAAGCTTGTTTCCCGCGCCCATGCAGCTTATAACCGGAATCTCGAGCGCTTTAGCGCGCATTATAATCTCAATCTTGCCTGTTACCGTATCTATAGCGTCCACAACATAATCATATTCCGAAAAATCGTATTCGTCAGCATTAGACGGCATATAAAAGCACTTATGCGCGTTTATGACAACATTCGGATTAATCGACAAGGCGCGTTCCTTCATAACATCAACCTTGTATTTTCCTATCGTGTTTCTTGTCGCGATTATCTGACGGTTTATGTTCGTAAGGCAAACCTTGTCATCATCAAATATATCTATTGTTCCAACACCGCTTCGCACCAGCGCCTCAACCACATAGCCGCCTACACCGCCTATACCGAACACGGCAACACGAGCGTTGGCAAGTCGGTTCATTCCCTCCTCGCCTAAAAGAAGCTGCGTTCTTGAAAACTGATTAAGCATCTACTTTTCTCCCCTTCCACAACAATCCTTAAGAAAATTATAGCTTTCCCTTTAATTATTCCTATTAAAATACTATGATATTATATCATTTTATAAGGATGTTGTCAACCTTATATTAAGCACTTGACAACTCATCCCATATATGCTATAATGCATACTATATCGATAGGAATTATAGATATGGGGTGATTAGAATGTGTGAATTATTTGCTGCAAGTCTCAGAAAACCGTCTGCGATAAACGAGTATCTTGAGCGCTTTTACAGCCACAGCGCTGACCATCCGCATGGCTGGGGTCTGGCATGCATCAATAAAAATAATGTTATAATAGAAAAGGAACCGTTAAGAGCTGATAAAAGCCATTATCTCAAAGAGCGGCTCAGCGTTCCGGTATCGGCTCCGATTGTTCTGGCACATATCAGGTATGCGACAATCGGTCACATGAAATATGAAAACTGTCATCCGTATATCGGCAAGGATAAATACGGCAGATCATGGACGCTTATTCACAACGGTACTATTTTTGATTATCCTCCGCTCAGTAACTATAAAAACGAACAGAGCGGGGATACGGACAGCGAGCGTGTGCTGCTCTATATAATAGACAACATTAATAAAAATAATGCTCAGACTCCGGAAAAACGCATAGAAACCATTGAGCAGGCGGTGGAGAAAATGGCTCCCGGCAACAAGCTCAATCTTATATTGTTTGACGGTGAACAGCTGTATGTACATACGAACTATAAAAACTCACTGTACTACCGCGATACCGACAATGGAATTTTCATCTCTACCACTCCCCTTGATGACAGTGGTTGGGTGAACGTACCTTTTACCCGCGTTTTAGTTTATAAGGACAGTGAACTGATTTTTACAGCTAAAAATCATGGTAAGGAATATGTGGATAACATTGAAGATACAAAGTATCTGTATCAGATTTTCTCGGATCTGTAAAGGAGAACCCGGATATGCATGATAAAATAAGAGAATTTTTATATAATAGATTTATCGAGCCCACAAAGGCGGAACGCCAACATTATGTCGGTATCGAAATTGAAATGCCTGTAATTAACCTTAACAAAGAAGCTGTTGACTTTGATGTAATTCAAAAGATAACAGCTCTGTTTATAGAGCATTTCGGCTTTGATATCGCTGCACGTGACGATGAAGGCATGATTTATTCTACCGCGGATAAAATAACATCCGACACGTTATCATACGACTGCTCATACAACAATCTTGAGCTTTCGCTCGGCTGCTCTGTTGAGCTTAATACAATTTATTCTCGCTTCAAAAAATATTATTCATTTTTGCAGACAGAGCTTGGAAAATACAACTATACTTTGACAGGTATGGGAATAAACCCCTACCGCATATATAATAACAATGTGCCGATACAAAATGGCAGATACAGGATGCTTTTCCATCACTTAAGCTCCTATGATGACTACACGCTCCCGATGTACTTTCATCATTATCCCGACTTCGGCTTGTATTCGAGCGCATCACAGGTACAGCTTGATGTGGATTATGAAAACATTGCTGAGACAATAAACACGTTCGGTAAGCTTGAACCGATAAAATCGCTGCTTTTTTCAAATTCACCGCTCAACGATGAAACGGTCAATCTTCTGTGCAGTCGGGATATGTTCTGGGAGAACAGCACGCATGGGATAAATCCGCATAATATCGGAATGTTCGACTGTGAGTTTTCAAACAGTGACGAGATACTTGATTACATCGAATCATGCAGTCTTTACTGCACCGATCGCGATGGGAAGTATATAAATTTCCCGCCTGTACCGGTCACTGAATACTTTAAAAAAGAAAAAATAACCGGCGAATATTTCGCGGACGGAGAATATCACAGCATAGAAATCAAGCCGGAGCTTTCCGATCTTCTTTATCTTCGCACCTTCAAATTTGAGGATCTCACCTTCCGCGGAACGATTGAGTACAGAAGTGTATGCTGTCAGCCGATTTCGGACTGCATGGCATCGGC
>JAFLUC010000089.1 GCA_022509005.1 Oscillospiraceae bacterium
ATAAATATATTCTTAACACAACATCGACTTTTTTCTAAAAAAGTCTTTACAAAAGAGTTGTAATGTTGTATAATAAAAGAAAAACAAAATAAAACCAAAAAAACAAAAATATTTAATGGAAGAGGGTAACACATATGTACAAGTCTGATTACGAAATCAAAAAAGAAATGTGCGAAATCGGCAGAAGAATTTACAATGACGGTTTCGTAGCCGCTAATGACGGTAACTTTTCTGTAAAAATCGACGAGAACACCTTTTATGTTACACCGACAGGCGTTTCAAAGGGCTTCATGACACCTGAGATGATCTGTAAGGTTGACGGCAAGGGTAACCTCAAAGAGTCAAACGGTCAGTGGAAGCCGTCATCAGAGTTCAAGATGCATCTCAAGGTTTACCAGGAGAGACCGGACGTAAACGCAGTTGTTCACGCGCATCCTCCGATTGCTACAGCATTTGCTATAGCAGGTGTTTCGCTTGATAAGCTCGTTATGCCGGAGGCTATTATATTCCTCGGTGCGGTTCCGATTGCTCAGTACGGTACACCGTCAACAATGGAAATTCCTGAGTCACTCACACCGTATCTCCAGGAGTATGACTCAATCCTTCTTGCTAACCACGGCGCGCTTTCATTCGGATGCGACCTTAACACAGCATTCTTCAGAATGGAATCAACAGAGTTCTATGCAAAGCTTCTTATGTATGCAAGACTTCTCGGCGGTGAAAAGGAAATCCCGTGCGGCGAGGTTAAGAAGCTTATCGATCTCAGAAAGCAGTTCGGAGTTCCGGGTAAGCACCCGATGGAGAAGCTTTGTCCGGGATGCTTCGCAGGTGATGACACATGCTCAATGTCACCGACAGAGGCTAATGAAAAGTACGGCAAGGAATCAGGCGCTCATTATCATGGTTTCCAGCCGCTTCCGTCACAGGTTTGCCCGACACCTAACAAGGGCTGCAGCGAGGCTGATATAGAGAAGATCGTTAAGGAAGTTACAAAGAGAGTGCTTGAGCAGTACAACAAATAATTGTACATAAATATAAAAGGAACAGGAGCTGAAACACATGATGACCATTGATGATATGGTTTCACAGGTTGCGCAGATAACCGGTGTTGCTCCGAAAAACCGACCTGATACAAAACCGGAAGTAAAGCCGGAGATTATAAAGGAAGCCGTTAAGACTGAAACAAAGTCTCCGGTAAACCTCAGAATAAAGCCTGCGATAGGACTTTCTCTTGCAAAGGAGATCGCGTATTGCATCGAAAGAGCGGCGGAGATGATTGGTGTTAATGTCGTAATAGCAATAGCAGACGAGGGCGGACGGCTTATTTTGCTCGAAGCTATGGATGATTCGTTTATTGCGAGCATCAAGGCGGCAGAGGAAAAGGCATTCACAGCTGTGGCGCTTAAAATGCCGACGCATGAAGCTTTGTCAGCTGCGCGCGGCGGAGCGCTTGACGGATATACAAACGGTAACGGAATACTGATGCTTGCCGGAGGAGTTCCCGTTAAATACGGTAATTCGATTATCGGAGGTATCGGGGTATCGGGCGGTACAAAGGATCAGGATATGACGCTTGCTTATACGGGCGCAGCATATTTTGAGGAGAGAATTAAAACCTGTAATAACAATTGAAAGGGGGCAGCAACGTGATAGATGAACAGAAAGTAAGTCGCATAGTTAAAGATGTTCTTTCAAAGATGGATTTATCCGCAATCAATAAGCCGGCTCGCAAGCAGCTTGGCGTATTTGATACAATGGAAGAAGCTCTTGAAGCTGTAAACAAGGCTTATGTTCAATTCAGAAAATATAACAAGGCTCAGCGTGAAGCTATCATAAGTGAAATAAGAAAGCTCACACATGCTGAGGCTGAAATAATGGCAAAGCTTGCCGTTGAAGATACAGGTATGGGTAATGTTTATCACAAGATATTAAAGCATCATCTTGTGGCTGATAAGACTCTCGGCACAGAGGATCTTGACACAAGAGCTTTTTCAGGTGACGGCGGACTCACACTTGTAGAAATGGCACCGTATGGAATAATCGGCGCAATCACTCCGTCAACAAACCCGAGCTGTACAGTAATATGCAACAGTATATGTATGCTCGCTGGCGGTAACGGCGTAGTATTTAACCCGCATCCGCACGCAAAGAGAATTTCGGCATATGCCGTAGATCTCGTAAACCGCGCAGTTCAGGCTGCGGGCGGTCCAGAAAATATAGTAGCAACAGTAGCTAACCCGACAATGGAAACATCAAACATGATGGTTAATCATCCGTCGGTAAAGATGCTCGTTGCAACAGGCGGTCCGGGCGTTGTAAAGATGCTTCTTTCATCGGGAAAGAAGGCAATCGGCGCGGGCGCAGGAAATCCGCCGGTAATCGTTGATGAAACTGCCGATATTAAAAAGGCGGCAAAGGATATCATTGACGGATGTACATTTGATAATAACCTTCCGTGTATCGCGGAGAAGGAAGTATTTGCTGTTAGCAGTATTGCTGATGAGCTTATACACTATATGCTTAAGAATGGCTGTTATATGCTTAGTGACGCCCAGGTTAAGCAGCTTGAGGACGTAGTTCTCGTAACAAAGAAGAATAAGGCAGGCAAGACTGTAAAGGTTATCAACAAGGATTGGGTTGGACGCGATGCCAAGAAGATTCTTGCTCAGATAGGCGTTAATGTCGGTGACGAGATCAGATGTATAATCTGTGAAACAGACTTCAGCCAGGCATTCGTTCAGACAGAGCTTATGATGCCGATTCTTCCGATAGTACGCGTTGAGACATTTGATGAGGCTGTTGAGATGGCAGTCAAGGCTGAGCATGGCAACAGACATTCGGCTCACCTCCACTCAAAGAATGTCGATCATATGACTCAGTACGCTAAGGCTATTGAGACTACAATATTTGTAAAGAATGCTCCGAGCTATGCAGGTATCGGCTTCAATGCTGAAGGTTGGACAACATTCACAATTGCCGGTCCTACAGGTGAGGGTATCACATCACCGAGAAGCTTCACAAGACTCAGAAGATGTGTTCTTTCAGATGCTCTTTACATTATATAAGAGAAGGAGTGTAGAGAAATGGCTATAAATGAAAATGAAATTGCTGCTCTCGTGCAGCAGGTATTAAAAGAAATGACAGGCGGCGCACCGACGGCACAAAAACAGTGCTGCGGCAACTGCGGCGGCGGAAGTATTCCGAAAACAGCCCGCGTAGCTATGCTCACAGATTTGAAGCATTTCGACATTAAGGAATATCCTATCCCTGAGGTTGGCGACGATGATATTCTCGTTAAGGTTGAAGGCTGCGGCGTGTGCGGTACAGACGCTCATGAGTTCAAGGTTGACCCGTTCGGTCTTATCCCGGTTGCGCTCGGTCACGAGGGTACAGGCGAAATCGTTAAGATGGGTAAGAACGTAAAGGTTGACTCGGCAGGTAAGCCGGTTAAGGTTGGTGACAAGATTGTTACTTGTATGATATTTAAGGATAATCCTGATATCACAATGTACGATCTCAACAAGCAGAACGTCGGCGGTGCTGATGTTTACGGACTTCTTCCTGATGATGATGTTCATCTTAACGGTTGGTTCAGTGATTACATATTTATAAGAGGCGGCGAGTTTGGTTCAACGTTCTTCAACGTATCGGATCTCGATCTTGATTCAAGAATCCTTATCGAGCCGTGCGCGGTTCTTGTTCACGCTGTTGAGAGAGCTAAGCTTACAAATATTCTCCGCTTCAATTCAAGAGTAGTTGTTCAGGGCTGCGGACCGATAGGTCTTATCTGTATCGCAGTATTGAGAACAATGGGTATTGAAACGATCGTAGCGGTTGACGGAAATGAGCAGAGACTTGAATTTGCGAAGAAGATGGGCGCGACAAAGACAGTAAACTTCATGAACCACAAGGGAATTGACGCTCTTACAGCTGCTGTAGAGGACGCATTCGGCGGCAAGCTTGCTGATTTCGCGTTCCAGTGCACAGGTTCACCGGTTGCTCACAGCAACATTTACCACTTCATCAGAAACGGCGGCGGACTTTGCGAATTAGGCTTCTTCATCAACGGCGGCGATGCGACAATAAATCCTCATTTCGATTTGTGTGCAAAGGAGATCACACTCGTAGGCTCATGGGTATATACATTAAGAGACTATGTAACAACGTTTGATTTCTTAAAGAGAGCTATCGGAATAGGACTTCCTATCAAGGAGCTTATCACTCATAAGTTCGCGCTTGAAGATATCAACGAAGCATTAGAGACTAATCTGGCTCAGAAGGGTCTTAAGATAGCAATAGTGAATAAATAAAAGGAGAACACACTATGAATGACGCAATCGGAATAGTCGAGATGTTCGGCTTCGTAACTGCGATAACAGCGGCAGACGCGGCAGCAAAAGCGGCGGATGTAAAGGTTATCGCAATTGATTCAAACAAGCCTGCAAATGCTGAATCTGTAGAAGTACCGCTTATCATGGCGGTCAAGGTACAGGGTGAGGTATCGGCGGTAAAGGCGGCTGTAGATGCAGCTGTTGAGGCCGCAAACACTGTTTCGGGAGTCATTTGCAGTCACGTTATTTCAGGTCCGACAGATGATGCGGTTAAAATGGCGCAGAGAATATCAGTTGGCAAGGACAGAGTAGGGCATATACCCATGAACGCATAAGGAGGCGTCAGTTTGGATAAAATCGCCCATCTTGCACGCCCGCGCTCACTCGCATATCGGCATATAGCCTCGCTCGCGCGGTCGCACAATCTGAACGATTTTCTCTCAAACTTAAGTTTTGTGAAAGGAGTAATTATGCAAGCATTAGGATTACTTGAAACAAGAAGCCTTACCGGAGCAATAGACGCCACTGATGCGATGACAAAGGCAGCTGAGGTTAAGCTTGTAGGAACCGTAAAAATCGGTTCGGGACTTGTAAATGTGGTAGTAAAAGGTGAGGTAGCATCGGTAAGAGCAGCTATCGAGGCGGGTAAAATAGCGGCAGGAAAGGTCGGCGAGGTTTACGCGGCACACGTGATTCCGCAGCCGGACGATTCAATCGCCGGAATACTTCCGTCATTCTATTAAAAGGGAGGAATTACATATGACAGCAGATTTCTCAATAGGCTTAGTAGAGATAAGCGGACTCGGCGATGCGATCATCACGCTCGATGATATGTGTAAGGTAGCCAACGTTGAATTCGTTGCAACCGAGAGAAGACTCGGCGGCAGACTCGTTACTCTTGTAGTAAGAGGCGAAATTTCAGCAGTTAAGGCAGCGGTTGACGCAGGTATTGCAAGGGCAAAAGCTTGCGGCACATTTAAGGCGGCGCAGGTTATACCAAGACCGCATAAAGAAATTCTTCCGTATCTGCATCTTGACGAGGATAAACCGGTGGAACCGAAATCCGAGACAGCCGGAACCCATGTGGGATCGGTAACAGAGGATAACGAGAAGCCGAAGCCGGCAAGACGCGGACGTCCGAAGAAAACAGCATAATAAAATTTGAATTAAAACGCAAAGCGTTTTAAGATATAAAAACAATATTAACAAAGTAAAATAAGGGCACGGCCCAAAAATAGGAGGAAATAAAAATGGCAGTAGAAGCATTAGGTATGGTTGAGACAAGAGGTCTCGTAGCAGCAATCGAAGCAGCAGATGCAATGGTAAAGGCAGCTAACGTAACACTTATCGGTACAGAGAGAATCGGTTCAGGTCTCGTAACTGTTATGGTAAGAGGCGACGTAGGCGCAGTTCAGGCAGCTACAGATGCAGGTTCAGCAGCAGGTTCAAGACTCGGAGAGCTTATCTCAGTTCACGTAATTCCGCGTCCACACAACGATGTTGAGAAGATCCTGCCGACACTCGACTAATTAATAGATAGATAAAAACTACAGCATATGTATGCCCTTACGGGCATACATATGCGATATCTATTACATAGGAGGGTAATGTAGTGGCAACACTTGAAGAGCTTATAACGAACGCCGTTATAGCTACGCTTCAAAAACAGGAAGATGATGACGTAGTTAAAATCGGTGTTTCAGCGCGACATGTACATCTCAGCCGCAAGGATTGTGATGCTCTTTTTGGTGAGGGCTATGAGCTTCACAAAAAGAAGGAACTCATGGGCGGTCAGTACGCTGCCGAAGAGTGCGTAACAATTGTAAGCCCAAACCTGCGTTCAATTGAGAATGTAAGAGTTCTGGGACCGTTAAGAAAAGAAAGCCAGGTTGAGATTTCAAGAACAGATACATTCAAGCTTAAAAACAGTCCTCCGGTAAGACCGTCAGGCGAGCTCAAGGGCTCAGCGCCTATGGCTCTGGTCGGACCTAAGGGCAGTATCTACTTGAATGAATGCTGTATTATAGCAAACAGACATATCCATTTACCGCCGGCGCTTGCTGAAAAGTACGGCGTGAAGGATAACGACCTCGTTGATGTTGAGGTTGAGACCGGTAAGCCGACACGTTTCTTTGACGTGCAGGTAAGAGTTCATGAGAGCTTTACGCCGGAAATGCACATCGATACAGATGATGCAAATGCCTGCGCATTAAAAACAGGCGATATCATAAAGATAATTACGAAATAAATCTTGTAATTGAATAAGCTCTATATATAGAACTTATTCAATTACAAATAAATCATCCGGCAAATTGCAGAAAGGATTGATTGACATGATTTTAGGAAGAGTTTACGGAAGCGTAGTTTCAACCCACAAGCTTGAAAGCCTTGTGGGCAATAAATTTATGCTTGTTCAGTGCATAGAAAACAACAAACTGATCGACAAATATCTCGTTGCCGTTGACGGCGTTGGCGCCGGAATAGGCGAGGATGTTATTATAGCGCAGGGGTCAAGCGCAAGAATGGGAATGAGAAATCCCAATGCCCCTGTGGATGCACTGATAGTTGGAATTTTGGATGAAAAACAGGTTTAAGCCTGTTATACTATATATTTGAACGGAGTGAATGCAGCTATGAATCTGGAAGAGCTTCAAAAGATAGTTTATGAAGCAGGTATAGTCGGCGCCGGCGGCGCGGGCTTTCCTACTCATAGAAAATTTTCAGAGAGTGTTGAGCAGATAGTCGTAAACGCGGCAGAATGTGAACCGCTCATGATGGTTGACCATCATCTTCTTGAATGTCATCTGCAGGAGCTGATTGACACATTAAATCTTTTATGTGACGTAATGGACGCAAAGGAAGCCATAATCGGCATAAAGGGGAAGAATATGCATCTTCTCGACAGCCGGATTGTAGCATCATTAAAGCGTACAAGGATCAAGATTAAAGAGATCCCCGATATATACCCTGCCGGTGATGAGGTTGTGCTTACATATGAAACAACGGGAAAGATTATCCCCGAGGGCGCAATCCCGGTAATGGTCGGCGTTATGGTTATAAATGTTGAAACGGTTTATAACATATACAAGGCTGTAAACAAGGCAGAGCCGGTAACAGAGAAATACATAACAATCGGCGGAGACGTGCCGGAGGATATAACAGTAGTCGCTCCGGTAGGCATGAAGATAATAGATCTTCTTAAAGCGGTAGGATACGGTAATCTGAAGGATAAAGAGGTTATAAACGGCGGACCTATGATGGGTAAGCTTGTAAACCTCGAAACAGATGTTGTAACAAAGACAACAAAGGGCTTACTCGTATTCCCGAAAACGCATGGAATAATACAGAGAATAAAGATGCCGGTAAATATAGCGCTTAAGCGTTCATCTGCGGCATGCTGCGGCTGTACTATGTGCTCGGATCTGTGTCCGAGATATCTGCTCGGATATAATCTGCAGGTGCATAAGACGGTAAGAGCAGCAGGTCATGGAGAGGTAAGCGATACGGAAGCGTTCCTCCAGAACTCTCTTTGCTGCGGCTGCGGTGTATGCTCGGTTATCGCTTGTCAGCAGAACATTCTTCCGTCAAAGGTTTCAATGGAAATAAAGGCTTCGCTTGGCAAGCATGGTTTAAGACGTCAGAACAATATTAAGCCTGAGCATGTTCGTCCTGAACGTGCCTCAAGACTTGTATCATCAAACAAGCTTATAGACCGTCTCGGTATCAGAAGATACGTTAAAGACAAGGTTGAAAAAGTGGATACTGTGTTTAATCCTAATACAGTATATATAGAATTATCGCAGCATGTCGGAAAGCCTGCATCGGCAACGGTAAGACCGGGCGACAGAGTGTCAAAGGGTCAGGTTGTGGCAGCGGTTGATTATAACGATCTCGGAACATGCATGCATGCAAGTATTGACGGTACTGTACAGGAAGTTACAGACAGATTTGTAGTAATCGGAAAGTAAGGTGAATACGAATGAATGCAATAGGTTTAGTTGAGTGTAAAAACGTATCAAAGGGCATTGTAGTTACCGATGAAATGCTCAAAAGCGCGGGAATAACGCTTCTTTCATCAGGCGCCATATGTCCGGGTAAATATGTAACAATAGTAGGCGGCGAGCTTTCGGCAATACGCGCTTCGGTTGACCGCGCTAAGATAGTGGCAGAAGATGGACTTATCGACACGTTTGTTATCGGTAATCTCGGCAAGAACGTGCTTGAAGCGGTAAGCGGCTCGATCGAGGTAAAGAAAAAGCGGTCATTGGGTATAATAGAAACATTCACAGCCGCAAGCGCGATTGAGGCGGCAGATGCGGCGGTCAAGTCGGGATATGTTGAGCTTATCGAAGTACGGCTTGCGCGCGGTATGGGCGGCAAGTGCTTTGTAACACTCACCGGTGATGTCAGTGACGTAAGAGCCGCAGTAGACGCGGGCGCGCTCTTGGCATCAGAAAAGGGTATGCTCATAAACACAGAAGTAATCGCAAATCCGCACGAGGAATTGTGGGATTCAATTCTGTAATATAATTTTAAGACCTCGCATGGTATCAAACCTTGCGAGGTCTTAAATTATATAGAGTGTTATGTGAATTATAGCCAAATCATTTA
>JAFLUC010000009.1 GCA_022509005.1 Oscillospiraceae bacterium
TAAAAATCTCCGCTTGTACCTTTTGCAACAGCGGGACAACCTCGACACCACGCTTTTAATTCACATTTAACGCATTTTTTAAACTTGTCCTATTCACGATTTTTTTGCAATTTATGACGAACTATTGACTTATTTGCCGTAATATGTTAGAATTTAAACTGAATTTATTTAAGTATATATAGGAGATTTCAAAATGTTTGTTATTTTATTGCTTGCTCCCCTCATTATAGGCAGCAGGTTCATTAAGAATGACAACGAAATATTCGGACTTGATACAACCCAGTCACTAAAAGGACTTTTTGCCTGCTTCGTGCTGCTGCATCATCTTTTTCCGTTCTATGTCCATATGTTCCCTTCACTTGAGACATATAAGCATCTCGGGTTCATAGCAGTCAGCGGCTTCTTTATGATCTCAGGCTACGGATTGACCTATGGAGTGATAAAGAGAGACGGCTATTTAAAAGGGTTTATAATAAAAAGAATGCTGCCGATTGTTGTTTCCTATTACATATCCGCATTGCTGTATTTATTTATGTTTTGGTATAACCATTCTCTTTCACCGGAACAAGCTTCTATTATACTCACAGCAAAATATTACTGGTTCTTTTTTGCGATATTGATATTCTACCTCGGGTTTTATTTTTCATTTAAGATATTCCCGCGTAAAATAGCAATGCTTTTATCCTGTTTCTGGATTGCGGCATATATCGCGTATATGAGCTTCCGTATAGCATCATCGCCTGACATCAATGGTTTTTGGCTGATCAATTCATCACTTGCCTTCCCGTTCGGAATCGCGCTTTCAATCTATAAGGATAAGATCGTTAAATTCATAAAAAAGAGATACATAATAAAGCTTATAGTATGCTCTGCCGTTTTTGCGGCATCATTTGCCGGTGAATTGCTTATCACGGAGCCGCGCTCCCTCTCGCGTCTTACATGCGAGCTTATCGCTTCTGTAAGCCTATGTGCGCTTATAACGGTGCTCAGTGTAAGATTCAGACTTAAAAGCGCTGTTCTTGAATGGTTTGGTAAAATTTCTTTTGAGCTCTATCTCATGTTTGCCGCATTCCAGGCTTTCTTCTACAATGATCAGGATGACTTTGGCAAATCTATAATTAAAATTGTACTGATAATCGTTTGCACTGTAATATCCGCATGGATAGTTCGTCTTGTAAAAAATCTGATAATGCAAATTGTCAGAAAGGTCTGTAAATAAAAATGAGCGAAGCGGGGCGTATGCCCCGCTTATTATTATTCAATGCATACCATATCGCAAAGAGCGGTATCGCCATAAAGCTTGCTTTTCCAGTTTAACGGAGTAGTTTTTGCATGCTCAAATAC
This sequence comes from Oscillospiraceae bacterium, assembly GCA_022509005.1. Taxonomy (GTDB): domain Bacteria; phylum Bacillota; class Clostridia; order UBA1381; family UBA1381; genus Ornithomonoglobus. The sequence continues at coordinate 1,345 of JAFLUC010000009.1, forward strand.
CAATCCCGGATATACACCGTCACAATCTATCACCTCTCCAAGCTCGTTCAGCTCAAACAGTGCCGGGAGCACCTTGTACACACCGCTTGCAAGCGGAGTTATATCAAGCTCAAATACACGCTCGAACTCCTCACCCTTCTTGCAGCTCATGAAGTTATAGCAAGCGCTTGTCGCCATGACCACCTGATCAGCATTATGGATCATAAATCGCAGCGAAAGCTCTTTAACATCCTCATTACAATGCATTTTAATTTTAAACCGAACCTTTTCATCATCCTTATAATAGCAGTTCTCCTTATCGAGCACCGTCAGGGAATCCATGAGCACTTTGTCAGTGAGGAAATTGAATCGGTGACAGTCTGTATAATCGTTAAATATCTTTGCTGTTACCTCGTCATTTCTGAGATATATGTCAATCCCTCTTTCAACGTCGCCGTCAAAAATTATTTTGCCCTGGCGCAGCACAATTGCGCGGCTGCAAAGCTGGCGGATCGTTTGCATATTGTGGCTTACATATATAATTGTTTTTCCCTCATCACGCGCAACCGATACCATTTTATCTATACACTTCTTCTGAAACGCCATATCTCCCACAGCTAAAACCTCATCCATGAGCATTATGTCACTGTTTAAGTGCGCCGCGACCGAGAACGCAAGCTTTACAAACATTCCTGACGAATACCGCTTAACAGGCGTGTCAATAAACTTCCTACACTCGGAAAACTCAATAATATCCTCTATCCGCTCGTCAACCTCTTTACGTTTCATTCCAAGGATCGCGCCGTTTAAATACACGTTCTCACGACCTGTAAGCTCCGGATGGAAGCCGGTTCCTACCTCAAGCATTGACGAGACACGTCCTTTTATTCTGATTTCACCTTCAGACGGCGCCGTAACTCGTGAAAACAGCTTCAGAAGAGTCGATTTTCCCGCACCGTTTCCGCCGATAAGTCCGATTGTTTCGCCCTTTTTAACGCTGAACGATACACCGTCAAGAGCCATAAATTTTTCGTTTTTTGAATATATCTTGGCATCAACCTTGCTGTTGGGATCCTCCTTGCCGCGAATTCTAGCCCACCAGCTCTGTATATCACCCTTAAGCGTTCCGCCGCCGATCGTGCCGAGGCGGTATTGCTTTTTTACGTTTTCAACCTCAATTACTGTTTCTGTTCCGGCATCACTCTGCACAGAATTTAAAATCGGATTCATATTATAACCCTCCTGTTAAACTTAAACTGTGTCCATAAACGTCTTTTCAACTCTGCTGAATATCAGCACGCCGAAGAACAGAAATACCGCTGTTACGATCCAGCTTATGCCCCAGTACGAATAATTGAACGTACCACAGCCAAGGATCGCGTAACGGAAATTGTTTATGATCGGCGCAACAGGATTGAGCCATATAAGCTTTTCAAAGCCCGGCGCGATTGATGCAACCTGCGATATAGGATATACAACCGGAGTACCGTACATCCAAAGCTGCAATCCGAAACCGATAAGGATAGTGAGATCACGGTATTTTGTCGTTACAGACGAAATTATTATACCTATGCCAAGTCCCAAAAGAGCCATCTGCATAATCATTATCGGGATATATAGCATATGTATGTTTGGATGAATAACCTGTCCCTTTGCTGCAAATACAAATGCGCATACAACAAAAAGCAGCATCTGAACAAAGAATGATAGCATTCCATAAATTACGGTGGTTATCGGCGAAACAAGCCGCGGAAAATACACCTTTCCGAACAGATAAGCGTTTCCGGTAAAAGTTGATGCGGTAGAGCTTAGACATGACGAGAAATAGCTCCATGCCGCGTTCGAGCACAGATAGAACAAGAACTTCGGAACGTTATCTGTCGAAATTCTTGCAATCTGTCCGAATACTACCGTATACATAGACGATGACAGCAGCGGGTTAATCAGAAACCACAGCGGGCCTAGTATCGTCTGCTTATACGCGCTGTTGAAGTTGCGCTTTAAAAACATAAGGATAAGATCCTTATAATGCCATATTTCTTTTAAATTTATATCAAACCATGCCGCTTTCGGCTTTATGACGGTTGTCCATTCACTGTTTTGCTTCCTCATGAAATATATCTCCTTCATGGTACGGTTTTCTTCCTTATTTGCATATATTATATTACAATCCAAAAAAAAAGTCAATCTCAGAAATTATTTGACAACTATTTTTCTTAATGATATAATATGTGAATAAGAAACAAAAGAGTATTCGATAAATAAGGAACTTAACCGACATGAAAAAATACAAGAAAATATTATTTAAAGGTTTAAAAATAGCGTTAGGCAGCAGCGTAGCGATATATATTGCAACATTACTTAAGCTTGATTACGCAATTTCCGCAGGTACCATCACTCTTCTCACGATCGTATCCACAAAATGGGACACGGTAAAGCTGTCGCTGTTCCGTTTGATTACGCTTGTCGCAACAATTTTTGCAGCGTGGATTATTTTTACGCACGTCCCCAACGTCTGGATCGCATACGGTGTTTTTGTATTCTTTGTCGTAATACTATGTGAGTGGCTCGGCTGGGGCGCGACAATTTCGGTTAATGCCGTTGTCGGAGCGCATTTGCTTACGACAATGCAGTTCGATCTTGAATTTATCATCAACGAAGCATTTCTTGTTCTTATAGGCATAACGCTTGCTATCGTTCTGAATTTATTTAACGACAACAAACATACTAAAAAAGATCTGATAGCCCATATGAGATATGTCGAATCACAGCTGCAGGCGATTTTACAAAAGCTTGCTCAATATCTTTATAATCAGGAAATGCCAAGAAGTGTCTGGGATGATATTATAAGTCTTGAGGAAAGTATCAGACAATATATAGCAGATGCCCGCGAGTATCAGGACAATACATTCCACTCACATCCCGGTTACTACATAGATTATTTCGCAATGCGCCTTCAGCAGTGTACCGTCCTGCATAATCTTCATTATGAGATGAAGCATATACGGAATATGCCTGCGCAAGCGAGGATCATTGCAAATTATATCCTGTATATGTCGAAGTATGTTATTGAGATCAACACTCCGACAAAACAGCTTGACCGGCTTAAACAAATTTTTAATGACATGAAAAATGAACCGTTGCCCGAAAGCTATGATGAGTTTGAGAGCCGCGCAATTTTGTATCATATCTTAATGGATCTTGAAGATTTTCTGATTTCTAAAAGACGATTTGTCCACAAGCTTAACGGGCAGCAGCGAAATATTTATTGGAAAAACAAATAAATACATAAAACAAACGGGACGGCTCAATTAAACTGAGCCGTCCTGTGGTTTTTAGTTAATCATTTCGCGCCTTTTTCTGTAGATAAAGAGCAGCGCGGCCATTGCCAACAGCACTGATCCGCCCGCACCAAACAGCATTACGCCCCTGCCGCCGGTTGTCGGAAGCTTTGGTATTCGGGTATTCTCATACTCTACCGATATATTATTGCCCGGAATAGTACTGTTAATCGTTCCCTCGCTAATTACCGCTCCGTCATCTCCTATAACCGTTATGCTTGGCCGGTAGTCATCGTTTTTCGCTTCCTCAATTTTATATGTCGTTCCATAGGGCAGATTTTTGAATATTATCTTCTCATCTGCCTTAAGCTTAAATCTGAACTTACCGTCCTCTAATACGAGCTTTTGAGATTCAGATTCGCCGGAGCTATCAGAAACTGTCGTATACATCATACCTTCCGGGAATCCGACCGCCCCATTATCAAGCGTCAGCACGAAATTGAACTCCTCATCGGTATCCGCAAAAATTCCCGGAACCGTTTTAGAAACCTCCAAATCATACAGAGCATAGTTCACAAATTCTATTGAATGCTCTTCAGGACGCATAATTATATTCATCTGTCCGGAGCTGTCCTGCGTCACATAAACATCGATTTGCTCTAAATCGGTGTCATACCATATACCACCGGATTCTAACGGTATTACTTCCCTGATATAGTATACAAAATGATATTCATGCGTCTCGGTGAAGTCGAGACCTAAGATATCTATCGGTGTAAACGAAATCATTCCATTTCTGTCAACACCAACCGTCTCAAGCCGTCTGTATTTGGTTCCTTTTATTTCAACAATGTTTTCATCCTCAGAGCCATCTTCACTTACACCCATAATCTCGTCCGAACCACCATCTGAACTCTCACCTGAATCTTCGCCTGAGCCTTCATCTTCAGCCGATGGTTTAAACTCCTCTAACAGCTCGAATTCAAACATTCCATCCTCAAGCTCACCGCCTACGAAGTTCTTTTTCGCTGTCAGTCGGAGCTGATCTGACGAATAATAATTCGTAAATTCCGCATGCGCCGCGTCGGGATCATCATATTTGATAGTGCCGGTATCACCGGTTCGGCTTTTTATCGTGAAGTTTGTCTGCTGAATCTCTTCTACTGTATATGTCGCTCCGTCAGGCAGACCGTATATAACTATTGTCTCGCCGCCCTTGATACTGAACGATCCTTTACCCTCGTCTATCGTTATAGTCTTTCTGCCGGTTTCATCTCCGTCCGCCGCGCTGTCGGATCGCTTTAAAGCGTATTCATAATCGCCGCTTAACGGATTTCCCTCCGCATCCTTTAACGTCACATTAAACGTAAAGTAATAATCAGCAACATCGCCGGAAGCATTTTCTACCGTCTTTGAAACGCTCAGAATGCCGGTTTTTATGCTGTTTTCAAACAACGCGCCGCCATCTGTTATCGGGGTATCCGAGTCAAAATAATCAACCTTTGTTGTAAGTGTTCCGTTTCCGTATTCATCCGTTACTGTCACTATCACCTGTACAACACTTTCGTCATAATCCATTGTCGGATCATAACCTTCGTCACTCTCTCCCGGTATTTTTTCGCGAATATAGTAAATATATTCTCCCGGTGTTGTGAACGTCAACTGATCAAAGATAACCGACGCTGTGCCGTACCACGGGTTAGGTGTCAGGCTGCCGTCCTCCTCATAGGATCCTATGCTTCTGTCAACCTCGCCGTTGCTCTTGGTGTCGATAATATGCTCTGGCGAAAAGCTTTCATCATCGCTAAGCTCAAACGCGAATGCGCCCGATGTGAGAGACGCGTCTCTTAACTGCTTATGTGCGGTGATCACGGCATCGCCTTTTGCGCTGTATACGTTTTTAACATGAGCCGCGGCGCATCCGTCCGCCGGAACAGTGCCTGCATATCCGCCGTATTCATCCACATTCCATCCCGACGGATTATCGATTTCCTCAATCTCATATCTTATCCCTGCCGGTAGATCTGAAAACTCTATTGTCTCCCCTGCCTTACAGGTGATTATGATCTCTTTTCCGGTATGACCGGTAATGCTCTCGCCTACCGGCAGCCACTGAGCGTACAGCGTTATAGTCTCGCCATCACCGGCAATATTCTCAATAGCCGATGACGCGCTGTACCAGTCACCGCTGCCGTCAGGCTGTGTGTTCCATCCGAGGAAGATGTTGTCATTCTTGGTGTACCGATTGGTAAGCGTCTGTTTGACGTTTCCGACCATATCAGCGGCTTCCATAGTGCCGCCCTCTGTTACGGAGCCGTCATCTTCTGTGACACCGTCCGCGCCGTTACCATCGAAATGAACGGTGTACCGTATGAGTCTGTATCTGAACTCGATATCATTCATTCCGGCTGCGACTTTCACAGTCTTTGCCGTGTCAAGAGCGACATAGCCTTTATACTGATTCGGATATATTGTCACTGTCGTACCTTCCAATTGCCTGTACAAGACCGTTTCCGGATCCTTATACGCTATGGTACTGAGGTCGCCATCTGCATACTGCTCATGTCTTTCATCGTCTTCAAGATAATGCTTCGCATTAAATCGTATCAGACTCTCGTCATCCTCGCTTACCCACTGAGCTACCAGCTTGACCGACTCGCCATGTCCATACCTGTTCGCGGGTATCACACCGTTTTGCGGATAGATTATATCCGATCCTTCCGCCTTCCAGCCTACGAAGACATAACCCGGGTATGTGAACTTGCAGTTCGGAATATTATAAACCTCGTCCGAATATGACCAGGCGTCTGTCATGTATCCCGACGCCCCGTCTTCGCCCTTGTCAAACTCAATCGTGTACGAACCACGCTGCCATACGTAAGTACCGCTCGGCGCACTTCCATTGTTCATATTTGTTTTTAGCTCTTGAGGCGTATACGCATAATCCTGCTTTGTAAACGGATAACCCGCCTGGCTCTCCAGCACCCATTTTCCCGTATAACCGCCAGTCGTAGGAGGCGTGGGAAGCACCGGCATAACTGCATTGTCGTAAAAGCTTGCATCAAGCGTAACCCTGCGTAAGCTGCTGCAGCCGTTGAACATATAGCTCGTGCTTGTAACCTTGCTTACATCCCAACCACTGATGTTAAGATATTCAAGCGAGGTACATCCGCTGAACAAATTGTCCAATTTGACTGTTTTTGCGCTGCCGAACTTCCATTTGCTTACATCAATAGTCTTAACGGAAGAACAGTAGTAGAAAGTACTATTTAAATCTAGGTCATAGTTTTCGATATAGTCTATGCCAAATACTTCGATATTGGTAAGATTGGTGCAGCCGCTGAATATATTCTTCACGTCATTTATGGCGCGAACCGATTTATCTTCACCTCCGAAAATAGCCGTTCTAAGATTCACACAATTGGTGAATATATTCTTAAATTGTCCATTGCTTCGGTTTGTTCTACTTGCGTCTAAACCTCTAAGGTCAGCATATACAAGATTTCTAAAGCCCTGGAACATCTGAGCAAGGTTATTGTTTCCACCGTCTCTGACTCCGCCGTTAGGAGTATATACACGATCTTTAATTATAACAGTCGTAACCTGTGCACTATTGTCAGCTTTGTAATTGCCATTGTTCCAATTAGGAGCATTATCCCATCCGCTTCCCAGCGTTCCTTCAATCCCGTTGGTAGGCTCAATCAGCAATACACGTTCCGGTATAGACACAACGATCATATTGCCAGCCGCATCCTTTGTCAGATTACCATTATTATTTGTGTCATACACTGTAATAGTTCTGCCCGTTTCAATAACCTTCCATGTGACACCACTAACTGTACTACTGTAATTATACGTGTCCTGTCTTAATATCTTTCCATTTGCCAGAATTTCATCGCTCGGCGGGGTGTATGCATCGGCTGATATTACCTCATCAGCCAAAGGCATAATTCCGTCGTCTTCATTGCTTATAACGGCAATATCCTCGGACATCTCATTGTCCTGACCGGCAATGATACCTAAAAGCATATTCATAGGTGTCAGAGCGCTATAGTCCACAGCCTCGGGCTGCGGCTCATCAAGTCTCGCGCGCATCAGCCCACCCATGCCAAAGCCTGTTATAAGCAAATCATCACCTATTGCAGAGTATGTTTCTTCAGATACCTTTTCTTCGGCTATATTTTCGCTTCCCATGCCGCTTTTTATAACGTTTCCGTCACCGTCTTTTACCGTCCATTCGAACTCATCGCCGGAGATAGGACCGCTTTCATCATAGAAATTGATTTTAAACTTGAAATTGGTATCTTTATTCTTGTCAAATACCTCTGCAATCTTGCTTATCGTAAGTCCGCCGGATTTTGTTGTGTTGTTAAACTGCATCGAGCTGCCTGCACTTCCGCTGTATGTAACCTTAGCATGCAATGCGCCGTTATTGCCCGTGGTGACCACAACGGTTATTTGTTCCTCATGATCATCGTAGGTGATGTTGGGATCCTGCACGTCGGATGACTCGCGGACAATATAATAATATGTTCCCTCTTTCTCATATTCAATTGTACGGAACCGTATAAGTCCGCCGCGCTCTGTCACAGCCTCGCCAAGATAGGTTTCTTCTCTCGGTTTTTCAAATTTATCGACCTCAAATAAATCGAATGTAAACCTGCCTTCTTCCGCCGTTGTGCCGTCAAGGTATTTGAATCCGATAAACGACACTGATGTTACGTTTGGATCATATCTATTTGTAAATATCGCCTTTGATTCTGTTATAGCCTCAATAGAACCGGAAGGATTATCCTGACTCACGACATCCCATCCGTTGGGTATATCGGTCTCAGATATTTGGAAAATCGTTCCGGCAGGGAGATCCTCTATCAACGCCTTCTCGCCGCCTTTGAGCTTGATTATGAACTCGCCGTCATCATTGACCTCTGAGGTGTGTGTTACGCCGTCTATCGTATATTCGATAATGTTTTCATTTGCTTCAAGCTTGCTTTCAATCTTATCGCCGATGAGCTTGACGGTAAACGAAAATTCAGTATCTGTATCTCCGCTTCCTTCTATTACTTTGCTGATTGACAGCGAACCATCCTTCAGCCCGTTTACAATCTGCGGGCTGTCGTTTTCAGTTGGCGGCTTCCACATAATGTTCGCGGTATAACCAAATCCGCCGCAAGTGCCGCAGATACCGCCTGATACAGTGCCTGAGCCGTCACAGCCTTCGCATTTATGAAGAGCCTTTTCCGGAATGATATAGGTGTCCTGACTAAATCCCAGTGTGCCGTCACCGTTATCGGTGACTGTCACCCTATACCCGATGATTTCCTCACTGTAAATGAATCTCTCATCGGAACCTTTCCGCTCGCAGATATAAAACCAGTATGTCTTACCGGCATCAGCTTCCGTGAATTTCAGATTTTCAAAATCAATAACGCCGCTTTCATTATTCTGAACGGAGGTTATCCATTCAACCTTTGGCTTACCGTCTTCACGGCGGTAGAGATCAAAATCGAATTTGTCGGTGCTTGCAAGGCTTCCGCCGTCAATTGATTTCCACGCGCGGAGCGTAAGACTGCGCTCAGCATGATATTCATTTATAAATTCAGGTCTGAATTTTTCGTTCTCGGGCATTTCGGCTTCAGGTATTTCGTTACCATCTTTATCAATGTATGTGACAGCACATTTCATTGTGCCGTTTCCGTTATCCGAAACTGTAACCTTTACCCGGTAGGCGGAATTATCATATGTATATCCGCTCTTTTGCGTGTTTTCCTCTGTTATTTCATACACATATGTCCAGCCGTCATCATCATTGCCGTAGGTTATCTGTCCGAAGGATACACTGCCGCCAGCATCGTTATAAGCCGTTCTTATCAGCTTATTATCGCCCGGAATCGTCTCACCGTCCGGAGAACAGGATTCAACAAGCTTCAGATTGAACCGGAACTGTGCCGACTCTAAGACTCTGCCGTTAATCGTCTTTTTCGCCGCGATCGAAGCCGTGCCCTTGGTTGAGTATGTATTTGTAAACTCAGCCTCGGATGCTGCATATGACACGATCTCACCGGTATCATTAACAGCCTCAGACATATTGAATCCGGCAGTAGGGAGCTCTGTTACTGTATATTGGATATGAGTCGGGAGCTTTTCTATAACAAATTTCTGTTCTGCCCCTATTGTGAACGTACCTCCGTCACCAATTGTACCTTCGCTTAACTTCTTCCCATCACTGTCATAAATGACATAATTATATGAATCTGTGACAGGAAGTCTATCTTCTCCGCCGTCTTTCGCTTTCGTGGTCAGCCGCAGCTCGAAGGTGAACTTTTTGTCTGCTGCTGCATTGGTTGCATTTACTATGTGCTTTGTAACGCTCAGCATTCCGTATGGATAGTATTTATTGACAAATTCCCAAACGCTGTCATCCTCCGGAGCTTCTGTACCATCCCCGTCTGCCTTCGGAGCAGGGGTTACCTCAATATAATCATCAACGTATTGCTCCTTTAATGCGTACACAATCTCTTCGCCATTTTCATACTTGGGCAGATCGACAAACGTCCCCTCCCAGCTATCGCCGTAAAGAGTATAGGTTCTGCCGGTGAACACGCCGTTTGCATACAGCTCAACTATGACGGAGGAAGGTCTTTTCCGCGCCGCGTTCTCATTGTCGTCCCACACCTTCCTTAGAGGGATGCTGATCTTTTCGGGATTATGCTTATTCGTCAGAGTGATCTCCATATTACCGTCAGGGAGAAAACGGTTGCTTATCGTTAAGTTATAGTCATAATTCTTGTCAGGGTCTTTCTCCCCGGAATATGTAAAATCTTCCGGATTCTCGGAACAGGTGTATTTTATAGGCTTGCCGTCATCGTCATATATCTTGAGCTTTTTAAAGCTGTCCTTCCAATCATTCTCATCGCTGAGTATGACATATTTTTCGGTTTTGTTACCGTTTTCTTCCAGATAAATTTTAATCGTCTCGGGGCGCACTCCGTCTCTGTTATTGTCATCCTCCCATACCTTTACGATTTTCAGCTCGTTTGAAAAGATGCCCACCTTTGTATAGTTTGACGGAGCATAGTGATATGATCCCTCTGGTGCCGTATCTGTTGTCTGGACATAGCTCACATGCGCCCTGTTATATGCATGAGCATTATTGCCTGGATCTGTTATATCTCCCGTTTTGCTTAAATAATCAGCATCATCCTCATACGGTGCACGCATATGCAGATAGATCGATAAGGAGCTGTTCGCTTTGAGCTCGAAAAATTTGCTGTGATCCTCGTCAGCATACAGACAAACCGCGATCGCCGTGACCTCAGACATATTCTCCGGCACCGTTGTGGACCAGACAAGCGCTCCGTCTTTTTTGTCGGTCTGCAAACGCTCTACCATAATCTCGGTGCTGTCTGTTTTGCTGTCGCCATACGATGACAGATCAAGCTGAGGGACGGTACTGTAATATACGACCGGATACGCGCCCTGTTTTTCAACCGCATCCGTATCAACGGACACAAGATGACCGTTCCACTGCCATTTATCGCCCGCATCCGCGTCATCGCCGCTCGGAGTATAATTCTCAATGGAATCAAACAGTATGATATCATTTGTAACTGTATCGAAAGAGGAAGCGATAGTCAGCTTATATGTATACAGACCATCCTCCTGAATATTAACCTCGTCCGCCGAGCCGCCCGATCCGAAATCATCCGCCTGCACGCTCTTTGTAAGACCGGTCTTAGCACTCATATTGATCTCTTCGTATTCAAGCTGATCTCCCGCCATAACGAACGATGAGTTCTCTTGAGGTTTCAGAATATCATCCAGATTGTTAAGATCGGGATACTTTTTGCGCACATCCTTTTGCGATTGTCCGTCTCCGCCAGACCATTCTTTAACGTTTCCGATTATATCCGCATCATCATCAAATGCCGCAACGTTTTTGAAATCATCCAGATCTATGCGGCCATCGCGTATAGTATCCCAAGACAGGTACGACTTAAACTTAAGCGTGTGCGTGTTTTTATAGCCCTCAACAGGATAATTTTCATCGTCAGGGTGCTTGTCGGATTTTGTTTTGTCCATAGAATTAGGATTTGCGTAACTGATGCGATCTGTAAGCTCTACCTGCACGCAAAGCAGAGTCCGTCCTGTACCTTTATAGTTCCTTACGGTCCATGCATTTATAACACGGTCGCCCTCGCTGACCTCAATAGAGCTGAGATCTACCTCTACCCCAACGGGCAGCAGGTCATAGTACACACCCGACTTGGCATTCGGAATGCCGCCATCGGCCAGAACCTCGGCATAGTCGCTTGGTGAGGTGATGTTTGACTGCTGCGTCAGCTCAAGCTCTGAATGCAGTACAACACGACGGTTTACCACGTCATTTTCTGTCGTATGCATATAGAATTTCTTATCAAGCTCCGCCGCAACCTTGAACTCTCTGCCGTGCATATGGGCATTGGCGGAGGATGATCTTTCCGATTCTTCCATCGGCTTCGTTTTATCTTCGCCATAGGCGGAGGAATTCGATGTATTCCTCAGAGTAAACAGGATGTAGTCCTCGTCATCATATTCCAGGCTTTTTTGAATCCTCGACTTCATTTGATCCGAAGGATACACGCGCATTCCGACAGTTCCGTCTATCTGCACAAACGCAGCATGCGCCTCAACCTCAAATTTCACGCCTGAAACACCCTTCGGAAGATTTACACGATTGTCGGAAACGCCAACACCTTTATAGGGTGCCCCCTCTGCTGTCAGTATTTCTTCTTGGCTGTCCCAGTTTAATTTTGCTAATTCTATCCATTCATCGCCTATTTTACCGTACAGCGTCACCGGCGGTCTCGGAGTTATCTCCTGGTGGTTATAAGCCCATCTGTATACAGGCTCTTCTTTTCCATCCACTACTGTCGTTCCTATCTGTATTTCTTTCGGGTCTTTATATATATACGCATTAAGGTTCGTTATATCGACATAGCCGATATCAATGTCCTCCGTGGTCAGATTCTTATAGTCCGTTTTTGTAACCTGATCTGTAAAATAATAATCGGAATCCTCTAATACGAACCTGAATGGTTCGTCTGAATCTACTATATTCAAATTTTCATCAAGATACTCCGCCGCAGCCGAAATAGTGGACTTGATAGTGTATGGCACATAAACAGTATCGCCCAAAAGAACCTTGTTCAACGACAGATTGTCTCGCTTGCTGGCTCTTCTGCCGTCATCATAGACAGATGCGACGGTTTTATTCAAACCGGATATAATAGGAACGTCCCATTGCTCCAGATATAAATTCGGGAAAACCCATGTGTAGGTGTTTGTTTCCGGATCATACACTTTTTCCTTATAAAGATCATTATGGCTCAGAGCGTAAAACCACCGGTGTCTGTAGATTTTGTCTCCATACCACTCGTCAATATTACCGGAATAATTATATAACTTCTCCGATAGCGAAAAATCACAGCCCTCGCCGTTATCGGTCCATTCATATACCCATTTATTTGGGTCGTCAGGATCTGCATTGCCGCTGTTCATCCGCACTGTGCTCCACGAATCTTTACCATCCTTGATCTCAAGATCCATATATCCCGGGCGGCGTTCTCTTGAGTCATTATCATCGACCCAGAGCTTTTCAAATCTGTAGGTGACGGGTTTTCGGGTTTCCACCTTGGCCTCATTACTATCCTTTGAATCAGTTTCACCGTCATCCTTACCGATTACAGAAATTGTATGTGTATTTTTAATTTCAGTCATCTTGCTTGGATCGTCAAGGTATTCCGGAAAATCATCACGCTTATACGCTGTCCAGACATAGGCGGTTTTTGCCGTAAGGCTATAGCCCGCATAAAGCCGTGCCTTAACGGTTTTTCCATCCGTGGATCTCACGTAATATACTCCTTCTCCTCCGCCGCCTCCCGCAAGATCAGACGAATCGGCACAGTTTGACACACCGAGCATAATACCGTTATGCTCAGTCTCAACAGTATCTTCAATATACATATCAAACGGCTGGCTGCCCTTAGCCGTTGCAGCTACATACCAGCGGATATATCCGTAGTCTTTAGGATCAGCGCCATCAGGCAGTGCTCCCAAAAGCTCCTTTGGCATATCATCCGGGGGATTACCCCACCAGATATCATAGCTTTCTGCCGTAGTATTATACGCTGTTTTGTATGCTTCATCAACCTCTATATATGTATCAACGTGCGCTTTAATCTCGTTACTTTTCATACTCACGCTATCACCGTTCGGCGTTTTGACCGTAACCGTCGCGCTGAAATCTTTCGACCATGCATCATCCGCTATTTTTTCCGATGCGACATTGCTGAACGTACCCTGGAGCATTATCTTACTCGTTGATTCTATTTTCTTAACGTTGGTTATAACTATAGTATCACCTACGCGCTTCCATGCGAACTCAACGTTTCGATCCGGATCTTCGGGAACAGACAATGAAAGAGTACCGCATTCCTCTCCTGCTCTGTCCTCCCAGAGCCAGGCCGGGAATGTGATCTCAATCTCGCCAGGCTCGTATGATTGCTGACCCGACAATGAAAAGTCAAGCTGGAACTGCTGGTTCGGCAGCTTTTCCCCGTCCGGTCTCAATTCCAGATCGCCGAAATATGCGGGATCGTCCTCATCGTAGCTTGAGCTTACCCAGCGAAGATATACATTATTGATGGTAACGCCATCCTTTGTCTCAGGCTCCTGTGCCGGCGGTGTTTTCGGATTGCTCGGTTTCGATTCGTCCGGTTCCTCCGACTCATCCGCAATAGCCGTAATACCGCCGTTTATAATATTAATAGTCTCTTCCTCAAGCTCTGACATGTCAAGAAGACGATCGTCGGACGCATAGGTTTTAACCAGCCGATCATGCTTTACATAACCGGCATCCTCACCGGCATAGATTTCTTCCAATATATTTTCTACAGCAAGTACTATCGGAGAAGCATTCTGAAAAATCATCATGAAGCCCAACCATGCCGCTGCTATTCTGTGTTTTATATTATTTCTTTTCATAGGATTCTATCCTTTCAAACCAACAATTAAAGACATGTACTCTATAATATAATATCATGTTTGTCATTTTATGTCAAGCTAAATTTGACATAAAAAATAAGGCACCCTTAGGATGCCTTATTTCACTATTCAATTAATCTGTTATTGCAAATGCAAGCTCTGCGATTTCCGTATCCTCGTCATCAAGTGATACATACTTCACATATGTCGGATACGGCGGTACACCGAAGTAGAACTTCTCGTATACTCCGCTCTTACCCGAGCTTATGCGGTTGCTTACAGCGAGCTGCCAGTCTGTACCATTGCCGCTGTACATTATATCGAAATGATGCTGCTTGTCATCACCGAACATAACAACCGCTGCCGGTGTAGCAAACCAGTTAGCCTTCTGGAATATTATCTCGCCGCCTGCCGGACATGTCCATGTTGTTGTCGGGTCGTAATCCGCAACAGCTGAGCCGTCAGTGTCGTTAGATGTTGTAATTGCCACAGGATCATATCTTAAGCCGCGCGTCTTATCTCCGTAATCTTCGATATCCGCATAATTCGGTGTTCTTACAGCCTTTGATGTCGCGTTGATCTTAGCTTTTACTTCATCCGCGTTATCAAGCGGTTTTTCGATTGTTGAGATATATACAAGACCGTCATAGTAATCCACATACTTACCGAGCGCCTCTGCTATGAAGCGTACCGGAACCATTGTTCTCTCGTTTTCAACAACCGGAACAGTGTCCATTTCACCCTTGCCTACGCTGTCATTGCCTTTGCTGCTCTTGTGGCTAATTGTATATGCCGTCTCGCCAGGCTTCATCGTTATCGCTGTATCGCCCTTGGTATCTCTTACCGTTATTGTGATTTCTGTTGTTTCATCATCATAATTAACAGTCGCGCCAAATGCCTCAGCGATAAATCTGAGCGGAACCAATGTTCTGTCCTCAGCGTCGAGATACGGCTTAACCGCCGGATTTTCGTTATCAACAAGCACCTTTGCGCCGTTTACGAGCGCTGTAGGATTATCAAGCACAAGCTCAACAGTATCGCCGAAATACAGCTCGTCTACGCTGTAGCTCTTGCGTGTTGCTAAATCAGGATTTGTTATCTTGTTTCCGTCAGCATCAAGTGTGAATACTTGAGGAACAGGCACTTCCTTCATATCGTAGCCGAGGTTATAGCTTACATGCGGCGGCTGGTTGTAACAGTTGTTCTGCCAGATTACCGCGTTATAATACTCGCTGTCTGATGTGAGTGTCGGGATTCTGTATGCTGTAGGCTCTGTTGTTGTGTAGATTCTCAGTGACTTATTATCATTTGCCGGGAATATCAGTTCCTCACGCCAGTCACCGAAAATATCAGCCTGTATACACGGATTTGACTTAGCCGCATTTATTGAATGAGCGCCTACTGCCTTAAAGATCGCGTGAACCTTTTCATCATCAGGATCATACTTATAAACGCCGTTTCCGTCCTCTATCTCACGTCCGAGATCGCCGTCCCAATAGATAGCGAAGTTAGCCGGGATAGAATAATTTGTCGAAAGAACCGTACCGTCAGCCGCTATCAATGCGCCGTATGCCGACCATGCCTCTTCACCCTCGTATCTTGGGTCAATATCAGCCGTTGCACCTCTGCCAACGTCTGTACCGGTGTTCAGTCCATAAAGTATCTCACCGGTTCTCGCGTCACGCATTGCAAAGCCGTAAGCTGCACCGCCCGATTCCTGAACCGTGAACATCTCAAGACCCGGTCTTGACGGAAGTAAATCTCCCAGATGCAGCGCGTCACCATGACCGAGACCTGTTGTATACATCGGTGTACCGTCGTGATCGATCGCTAAGTTACCGAACATGATCTCGTCCTTGCCGTCAAAGTCAACATCGGCTACTGTGAGGTTGTGATAGCCCTGACCGTTTTTGCTCGGATCAGTATCCTTTGCTCTCGGATAATAATGCGAATCAAAAGTCCAGTCCTCAACTATCTTTCCGTCCTCAAGGTGCCATGCGCCTATGCAGGTTCTGTCATAATAGCCTCTTGACTGTATAAATGATGTGCGGACGCCGTCAAATGTCGCAACGCCGCCGAGATAACGCTCCGAACGGTTGCCCCAGTCGTCACCCCATGAGTCTATACCCCATTCTGTGCCGTCATCCCATGTACCTGTGCTCTGCGGATAATAGTCAATCGTATCGATTATAGAACCATCCTCACCTTTGAATACTGTAAGATACAGCGGACCGTCAAGGTTCTTGCCGTTATTATTCTTGTACCATTCAGCCTTTGCGTCGCCTATGACCTCGCCCGTGCCGCTAACCGTGCCATCCGCCGTGCGGCATGCCATTTCCGCCTTGCCGTCTCCGTCAAAATCGGCTACCATAAACTGGGTGTCATGCTCGCCGGAACGGATATTCGGACCCATGTTCACACGCCACATAAATGTGCCGTCAAGCTCATAGCCGTCAAGATAGCATATACTTGTATAGCCGCCCTTTCCCGCGTCACGCGTTATTGCGTTCCATTTTATAACGAACTCATATTCACCATCGCCGTCAAGATCTGCTACAGCGATCTCACCAGGGCCGTATTCTCCGGGATTTCCCGGTTCGCCCTCTACCTCTGCCGGAGCTGGCGGCTCGCCTAACGGGATCTCATAATATCCATCCCATACCGAAACCTCTTCGCACTTCTCGCCCTCAGCACCATCCACAACCGTACTTACCGAATACTTGTCGCTCAGCTTACCGTCAATATCGGTGTAGTTTGTCAGATCAAGCGGCGCACTGTTAAGCTTTGTGCCGTTCTTGTAGAGATTGTATTTTACATTAATACTCTCTGTGCCCTTCCAACGCCATGAGATGAAGTTGCCGTTATCTGTTTTTACAGCAACAAGCCCTCTGCCCATATCCTCAACCTGACGCTGAATGTTTGGACGAGCGTTAATAAGCTTCTGCGTTTCGGCCGCTGATTCAGCATACGTGCCTACGCTGATATTATCGCCCGGCGTGCACTTGATCGTGGTTGTTCCATTCAGATCAGAAGCAAAAGCGCCTGTGAACGAGCTTGTCAGCATTGCAATTGCAGATGATGCCGCAATCGTGTTTCTTGCAAATCTCTTTTTCATAGTTATTTTCCTCTCTTAATTTATTTTTTCAGAGCTTTGAACATTTTTATATATGATGTCATAACAGCCTTTGGGGGCGGTGTTGATGATTTTCTTGTTCCTGTAAGCCGATATGCTGCTTCTCTTGCCGTTCTTACAGCATATTCGCTGCTGTATGAGATGCCCGCGCCGAGCTTTGCGAACTGACCGATAAATGCCATATTACTTCCTTCCTTAACAATAATCGGCTTCTCCTCATCACTGTACGGAAGCGACGAAGCAGATGCGTAAGGCATTGCGCACGGGATCACATTTATTATATCCTCTGTAATCTCTTCCCAGCGATCTTCCGCGCCGATGAGCTTTACAAGCTCAAACAGGATTTCCGCACCGCTTGCGTAGCGCAGCTCCTTTTCTACATATCTGCCCTCTGTATCAACGTTCATGCATGTTCCGCATATTACTGTTACATCGTCAGTCTGATTTTCAAAATACGGCTGCGGCACATTTGAGATAGTCATTCCCCAAGGCGACGCGGCAAAAGTCGTCAACCCGCCGCATGCAGCTGCATTCTGAGTGAACTCATTTATTATGTCAAGAAGCATTCGCGATTTTGATGTGATCGTAAAAGTGATTACATCACTTTCATCTGTATCATAGAACGCCTCAGGATTGCCGAACCCGTCACGCTTTTCCGCAATTCTTCTCCAAAGTTCCGCCGATCCCGGAAGCTCGCCCGAAACAGGTGCAGGATAGTTATAATCACCTATAGTCGCGCATTCGGAAACAGAGCCGTTCGTAACAAAGAATAAATCTTTCTCATTAAGATAGAATGTCTTTACCGTTCCGTTATCATTAAGATGAATTGCGCTTATTCTATCTGTCTCCGGTTCAAAATCAGCATCTGTAACAAGGCAGTGTGTAGCAAAATTTACATCATGTGCTCGCAGGAACGCAACAAGTGCCTTTATAACGGTATCCTGAAGGTTAAATTGAGCGCGAAGTGAATTTTTCATCGTGTAAAGCTCATTCATCTCGCCTGAAACGCAATTTATCACATGTTTAAGCTCAACAGCTGAAGAGTCTGCGCGAAGCATATATGCTGATGAAAGCAGTATCCAGAGGTTTGATTCAATAAATTCCGGCGTCTCACTGAAAAATTCCGCTATTGTTCGTTCCGAGAGCATATAGTCCTTTTCAGACAGCAGGATTTTAACACGCTTAACAGCAGCCTTACTCATACCGAATCCGCTTTTTACTATATTACCCTCATCATCTATTATACGCGCATTTTCATCAATCGGATTTGCATTCATGAAATTAATTATTTCATCCTTAACGCTCATATCAGGAAGATTTGCTGATTTTAATCCGTTTAACATATCCATGAGATTAGCATGATTGCGAACCGATAAAAGCTTGGGAGCGGCACATACGAACCCTGTTTCGCAGTCTCCGCCTACGTTGAACGCACCTCCTACGCTTCCCGATTCCTCAAATATATGAATCGAGTCACCGGGCACGTGGCAGTCACGGATGAGATAATATGCACCCGAGAGCGCGGCAAGTCCACCGCCGGCAAAATAAATGTTTCGCTTTGGCGGAAGAGATTTATTCTCATTCCCCTGCAGCTCCAGCTGCTTTCTCTTTTTTGATGTAACTATTCCTGCGGCTGTGGCAGCTCCTAAAATTGCGCCTAATGCCGCAAGTCCTGCAATGGTTCTTTTTTTCATGGACATTGTTCCTTTCATTATATATTTTTATAGTTTTCCATTATTTTACTTCTTGGTATAAGCTTATGAATAACACGCAGCATACATTTTCTGAGAAACAAACTTTTTGCCCATGATTTATAGTAAAATCTGTACAATCTGTTCTCATTAGGAATATATTTCTCATCACGGTAAAAGCCTTTTGCAACAGCAATAATCTGATCCTCTCGTACTCCATGCTCAAGCACCCACTGGTTATCACCGCACATGATATAGCCGTTCTCGTCTTTACCGAGACACCTGTGCATAACCTGCTGCCCGTTATCACGTTTATAGACAGGAAGATCATATTTTTCAAGTCCCTCTCCGTTATAACGAACAAGGTACACGCTGTCGCGGCGGTTTCTGAGCATCGGATACATGCTTGTTCCTACAGGTATGGCTACAAATTCACCATTTTCCTTTATATACTTCTCGATTAGCGTTTCTTCCATAGCTTTTCGTTCATTCTTTCCTAATATGATATTGAATAATTACTTTAATTATAACATTTTAACCAAAGCTTGTCAAGTGCTCCTTTTTTGATTCAGCCATTTTTCAAACAGCCTCTCAAACTCTCTCTCATCATCGCTTTCCTGTGCCGGAATACTGGTCATGCGTCTCTCCCATGACGACAGGTAAACTGCGTTTGAAATCAAGAGACTTTTTCTCCCCTCGGATCCGGGTGCAATACACTTTCCGATTCCCATGCATTCATCGGCAAAGCCCTGCAAAACCTTTTCATATGGCTTCTCTTCTTTTTCCGGTATTATTTCTGTCCATGTTCCTTTTATTTTTTTAAAGAAATCCTCTGAATTTTCGCGATGCTCCGCCTCAGAGCAGCCAAGCTCATCTATAAGCTCCCCTATTCTGAGCTTTCCGTTTTCACAAACGATCATAGCCTCCGCAAGCGATATTTCAAGACGATTCAGCCCCGGCGCGTCTCCGGTAGATGTGATAAACGTTCCCGTTGCGCCGTTTTCCCATTCAAAATACGCGGTCACATCATCCTCGACCTCAATATCATGAAAGTGTCCGTTTTTGCAAAACC
The DNA here is from genome assembly GCA_022509005.1 of Oscillospiraceae bacterium. Lineage (GTDB taxonomy): Bacteria > Bacillota > Clostridia > UBA1381 > UBA1381 > Ornithomonoglobus. Next base: position 21,526 of record JAFLUC010000009.1, read on the forward strand.
CCTGAACATTAACCGGCATCCCGCATATCCACTGCAAAAGATCAAGGTTATGCGGGCACTGATTCAATAAAACACCGCCGCCGTCCTTATCCCATGTCGCGCGCCATGCGCTTGAGGTATAATATTTTTCCGGTCTGTACCAGTCTGTGACAACCCAGTTCACTCTTTTTAACGCGCCGTATTTTCCGGAGCTTACTAGCTCGTGCAGCTTTATATATATAGGTAGTGTACGCTGATTAAAAATCATTCCGAATACTTTTCCCGATTTTTTCGCTTCGTTTTCCATAACTCTCGCCTGTCGGCTGTATACACCTGACGGTTTATCGCACAATACATGCAGTCCGTTTCTGAACGCTCTTACCGCCGCACTCTCATGCGCGTAATGCGGTGTAGCGATCACAACAGCGTCTATTGATAATTCCTTGCTTTCAACCGCCTCAAAAAGAGCATCGGCAGTCTCATATACGTGAATACCCGCATCAATTGACGTACGAAGCCTTTCTCTGTTCGCTCCGCGCACTCTTGTAATAGCGCTTAACTCCATTCCATGTATCAAACCATTCTGAATCATAGCAGCATATTTGCTTCCCATGTTTCCTACTCCGATCACTGCCGTCCTTATCATCTATAATCGCCCTCTTTCAAATAATGGTTCTTATTTTTATCATAGCAAAATACGCTGCTGTTGTCAATATTTTACTGTAATCCTTCAAAATCACTATTGTAAAATCAAACGTTTTATGGTATAATTATACCGTATTATGAAATAGGAGATTGTAAATATGTCAGACAGCAGACAAAAAAGAACGCGCAATTTCTGCATAATTGCGCATATAGACCATGGCAAATCAACGCTTGCCGACAGACTTTTAGAGCTTACCGGCGAGGTGGAAAAGCGCGACATGTCCGATCAGATACTTGACGATATGGATCTTGAGCGTGAGCGTGGAATCACTATCAAAGCTCATGCGGTAACGCTTAAATATACTCGCCCCGACGGTGAAGAATATATTTTAAACCTTATCGATACACCCGGACATGTTGACTTTAACTATGAGGTATCACGCTCGCTTGCCGCGTGCGAAGGAGCTATCCTTATCGTTGACGCGTCACAGGGCATTGAGGCGCAGACACTCGCAAACACGTATCTTGCAATCGATCACGATCTTGAAGTTGTGCCGGTTATAAATAAGATCGACCTTCCCTCAGCAAATCCGGAGGGAGCAATTGAGGAAATCGAAAACATAATAGGAATACCGGCCGAGGACGCGCCCAAGGTCTCGGCAAAGACCGGGCAGAACGTTGCGGCGGTTCTTGAAGAGATCGTAAACAAAATACCGGCACCGACAGGTGATATTAATTCGCCGTTAAAGGCGCTGATTTTCGATTCATATTATGACAGCTACCGCGGCGTTATCGTTTATGTCCGAGTAAAGGAAGGCTCTCTCAAAGCCGGACAGCGGATAAGAATGATGGCGACTAAGGCGGAATTTGACGTCGTTGAGGTCGGAAGAATGCATCCCTCGGGGCTTATCCCGACAGATAAGCTCGAAGCCGGTGATGTTGGCTACATCGCCGCAAGCATTAAAAACATACAGGACACACAGGTCGGCGATACGATAACCACTACGGCTAAACCCGCAAGCGAGCCGCTGCCCGGCTATAAAAAGGTAAATTCAATGGTATTCTGCGGAATATACCCCGCCGACGGCGCGCAGTACGAGGATTTAAAGGAAGCGCTTATGAAGCTTCAGCTCAATGATGCGTCGCTTATGTTTGAGGCTGAAACCTCCGCCGCGCTCGGTTTCGGATTCCGGTGCGGATTTTTGGGGCTGCTGCATCTTGAAATCATACAGGAGCGCCTGGAGCGCGAATATAATCTCGACCTTATCACAACCGCGCCGAGCGTTATATATAAGGTGTTTAAAACAGACGGTGAAATGGTGTGGTGCGACAATCCGTCTAACCTCCCCAACCCCGCTGAGATCGAGCGCATGGAGGAGCCGATGGCAAGGGCGTCTATCATGTCGCCGAAGGATTATGTCGGCAGCGTAATGGAGCTGTGTCAGGAGCGCCGCGGTATATACAAGCACATGGAGTATCTTGACGAGACAAGAGCGGAAATAACGTATGAGCTGCCGCTTAACGAGATCATATACGATTTCTTTGACGCGTTAAAATCACGCACAAGAGGCTATGCGTCCTTTGATTATGAGCTTTGCGGCTATGCTCCGTCAAAGCTTGTAAAGCTTGATATTCTCTTAAACGGCGAAGCGGTTGACGCACTTTCGTTCATCGTATTCTCCGACAGTGCGTACGCACGCGGCAGAAAGATGTGCGAAAAGCTTAAAGAGGTCATTCCGCGCCAGCTCTTTGAGGTGCCTATTCAGGCGGCGATCGGCTCAAAGATCATTGCGCGTGAAACTATAAAAGCACTCCGCAAGGACGTGCTTGCAAAGTGCTACGGCGGCGATATTTCAAGAAAGAAAAAGCTTCTGGAAAAACAGAAGGAAGGCAAAAAACGTATGCGCCAGGTCGGCACCGTAGAGGTTCCGCAGGAGGCGTTTATGTCGGTATTAAAGCTGGATTGACACAACAAAAAAATCCGGGGGTGCGATTTGCACCCCCTTTTGTTATGGCTTATTTAATAAATTTTTTCTTTCGGGAATAGACGTATCCCGCCGCAAACAGCGTTAAGGCTCCGCCAATAATAGCCAAAAGGTTGAAGCCCTTGCCACCGGTATTTGGAAGATCAGGCGGTGTCGGTGTCGGTGTCGATGTCGGCGTCGGCGATGGAGTTGGCTCTTCCTCATCATCTGAATTGACGAACACATATGACGATGATCCTTCAGACCTTATCAAGCCGTCACCGGAATCGGATTCATGATTCAGATAGAAGCCAGCTTTGTCAGTTTCCTCAACTTCATACCTTACGCCCGCCGGGATGTCTTTTATCGTAATCGACTCACCCTTTTTCAACTTGACCGTACCAGTCCAGTGTTTGCCGGTACCATCACCTGACCAAGCTATATCATTATCGGTGCCCACTTTAATGTAATCGAAGTCTTTCGGGTCAAACTCATAGTTGAAAATATCCGCATCTAATGTGATTGTAAACTCAAATTCTTGATCTTCATAGGTAGTGGTTTTTTCGGTCATAAACTTTGTAATTGTAAGCTCTCCCGTCGTTTCCGGAATAAGCGGTACCCAGAACAATGCGTATCGCTGCTTCAAAAGATCCGTCTCATAGTCAGCACCTTCAGCACCTTCCCATGTGCCCAGCCATGCAGTGTTTTTATCAGCACGCGCACGAAAGCCTAACGCATTATCCTGCTCTTCAGTGCCAAGTACGCCATTATTATCTTTAAATTTATACTGGTTTTCTCCGGTAATTGTGACATGCTCGATACTTCCAAAGCTCAACCACTTAGAGTCGATGCTGATATTATCATCATCCGGTTCGACCGTATATGTGCCGTAAGGCAATCCATGATTAGTTCCGTCATAATATGTACCGCTCATCGTATCATCATTATAATAATCGCCGTTATATCCCTCGGAAAGCGACAGCGTTATGTACACAACTTCATCCCCACCGGCAGCGGTGTCAGGCATAATTGTGTAGTTAATCTCAAATTTGCCCATCTCTTCCCTTGTGGTATTTGCCAGAGGCATGATCCCGCCTAATATTGGGCTTCGCAAAGTTGATACGGTACTTGTAAGTGTGTCATATTCACGGAACAATTTTGCATAATATTCCAGATGAATTCCGCTTGAAGGTATTTTCGACCGTATCGCATCTATAACGTTCTTGCTGATTACCATTTCAAGAATAATCTCGCCGCTGACAGCACTTGCTTCGTATTCTCCCTTTAATTCTTCGGTCTCTATCTCCTGACCTTGTGTAGGCTTATATCCGCTGTCCCACTTGTAATCAGTTTCCGTTGTATCCGTTACAAGCTTTTCATTGTAGTTCAACTGGTTTCCTGAGTCATCCGCCGCTTTGCCCTCACGCTGTGCTTCAGTCAACGGAGTATATGTAACATTCAAAGTCGTTTTCCTGCCGTCTGTATCTGTTGTAGGAGCATTTGGATCATAGTCCCCAGCGTCTGAACTCCAATAATAAGTAAGGGAGCCAATGCAATCACCCTCATGGTATGATTTACCTGTATCCGGGGATCTTCCTGTCGAATTGCTGTGCTTTTCATCCGGCAGATAATAGTACGGAATTGTTAATTCATTATTATTGATGATTTCTTGTAACAAGTCATCAAGGGTTCCGTTATAATACTCCGATGCCGCATACCGTGCAATATAATTCCAGTAGTATTGTTCGGTCTCCCAGGCATTCTCGATAAAGCTCCTCATAGCATCCAGATAACTCATCGGCTGACCCATATAAACAGAATCCGAGTTGCCGTCTTCCATTCCTACCGGTCCGACGTTTACAGTTGTACGCGGGAATCCCTTTGAAGGATGGTCAGAGGCTTCCATACTATCATCAGTACCCGATGACACGGTTCCGGCTATGGTTCCATCCAGTTCCAGCGGATCATAGACAAGGTTCTGCATCTTCGCATTACCGTTCGAGAGAACTGCGTTACCGCCAAGGAAGTCATCCTTCGCGCGAACTGTGATTGTTGAGCTCCAGACAGGAACATCCGTTGCACCAAACGAGCTGCCCGGGATTGTCTGGTCAACCCATCTGAGATAGTACATATCTGCGGCACTGTCATAATGCAGCCGTGCCTTTGCGTTTGTTCCATTGGAAACGGTTATATTGCGGAAATTTGTATCAGACACCGTAAACGTAGTGGCAGTTCCATCCGTATTTGTTCTCGTGACGCTGCCGCCCGCGTTCAGATGCCACTGGCGTCCCTGACTGTCAACCAGGTCAAAGCGCGGATCGATGTAGTCCTGCACAGTGTAGTTTTCAAGCTTCTTTACAATATATTCCAGTATTTCGTCTTCAAATATTTTTACAAGTGCGTCAGCAGAATTATCTACGTTATATAGGTTCATTGCTTCGTCTGTAGTATAAACGCGTTTTTCGTCTCCTGTTAACTCACCAAGATAAGTCTTTGCATCCTTGTAAGCCTGAGAGCCTTGCGCTATCGAACCACCTGTAAGCATAGCTGCGTAAATGGTGTATCCCTTATCTCTCAATTGTTTCGCATATGCACGCGCAGGGTTATAATTGTTATGACTATAGTCATTAGTCGTGCTTTTAGCAGTGTTAAACTTACTATCAATAGTCGAGGTGGTACCGGATACATTATCCTTACCATCGGTAAAAATAATCAGGTATTTATCCGCGTCATTATCTGCGTTTGGATCAAGATTATCTATATATGACAGCAATCCGGTCCATGTATATGTACCTCCGGTAAGTCCGTAGTTATACTGCGGCAAGCCGTAGGAGTTGATGCTGGTATCACCCAATATCGTTCCGCCGCCGGCGCGATTTAATGAGAAAATTTTCGTACTCAGGTAAGTGTCACTTGTCCAGTCAAGCATAACGAGCTTATCAAGATAGTCCTGACTCTTTTTAGCATTTCTTGCGCTGAATCGTACAGCCGATATCTTACTTGAAGGTGAATAATCAAGCAGCTTCGTGGTGAAAGCACCCGCTGCACGCTGCAGCGCCTCAACCTTGATATATCCGTTGTCGGGACTCTCGTAGACGTATGAGGTCATGTACCTGTCATAGTCAGTTTTAGCAACAGAGAAGAAGCAGCGCAGATATCCGTTTTTGTCGATATAGAATTTTGTTGGGGTTGTTTCGGTAGGTACATATACTGCATTTACCGTGTCCGTGGGAAGCTTTTTTTTGTTTCCTGTCGGTATCGTAAGCTCATTATCATTAAAGTCTGCATATTGCGATACCTCAATACCCTTCAGTTCCTTAGAGGATTCTATACCTTGCGCATAATAATCAGAATCCAGATCACTCGCGGGATTCATATAATACCAGCCGGCATAAGTATTTGCAGTGTTCAAAAAATCAGCACTTATAAATCCGATTGGTCTATCTCCCGCATGAATTGGCTGATTGCCGGAATATGTTGTTTGGGATGAGGAGCCGGAACCAGAACCTGACGATCCACTTGGAGTGAATACAATACCGTAGATGTTAAGACCACTTCCGGAACTTCCGATATATACCTCCGAACCAGCAGATACATCATGCGAGTAAATATCCTTTGCTTTCGACTTCGGAGAATCATAGTTTACACCATTTTGCTGTATTCTACAGCCTCTATCACTGGAAGAGCTAGCAGTTTCGAAATAAACAGTTATTGTTCCGTTCGATGGAGGTGTGAATACAAATACTCTAGACGTGGTGCTCATACCTCCTCCGACTTGAATCGCATTAGTTGATTTAAAACCATCACTAAACGAGCCGCCATTAACGTATTTTGCTGAGGCATTACCATATTTATATACAAGTCCGTTTTTGAAGTCTATATCGTTCGTAATATTGTCTTTGGTGTTAGTGCCGAATGTAAATGTTATCGGTTCACTCTCATTCGATGGTTCTATTCCAAGTATTTTCTCCTTAACCTCATCCTCTGTGAGTGCCTTATCATACACCTTGATATCGTCAATATGGATAGGCTTGCCGTTATACTGGTTTTTGAAGCCATTAAATATGATACTTCTACCAGATAGGGTTAAATTTTTTGTTGCTGTAATCTCAGTACTATTGGCAATATTCAGGTTTGTCAATCCGTTTGTTGTATCCCCAAAATAAGATGTTATTTTGCCTTCTTTAAACACATAAGTTACATAGTGTAGATCGATATTATGGAAAGCGCTTATCGCTGATACCGTATCATTTTGATCCAGTGTGGTGCTATCTTTAGGATCACCTTGATATCCCGTAAGCCACGCACGCCTAACAGATCCGCCTGGACCTGTACTTCCACTAATACGACTCTCACGAATAACTCTTAAATAGTTTTTGTTAGCAGGATTCAAAGCTCCGATATACATAAGGTCAGCAAGATACTGATCAGTCGGTTCGGTACCGCTTTCCTTGTTTATAGCAAAAGATACAGTGAAATCCTCTGATGGCTCTACATCTAATTTAATACCAGCAGATGAACTACCATCGATGACCAGCTGACCATCGGTTATGGGACTCCCACTAGCAGAAGCAGACGAATTAAATGAAATATTACTGCCAACTTCCTGCTGGACAATCAAATCGGCTTTTCCGCCTTTCGTACTCGCTTTGTTTGCCAATGATCCACCATCAAACGTATACCATCCGATCATACCTTCGTCTATTTCCGGTGCCTCTGTCGCATACTCCTTTCCGTCCCAGTATGCAAGCGGAGCGTACTCACTTTGATCCGTACGTTCGTCAAATACATAGTAGCTGTAGCCGGTTACGCCGAGCGGCGAGTTAGCTGTAAGACGCGGGTCAAGCAGCCAGTTCAATTCTTCGTCAGTAAGGAAAATATCGTTCCAGTTACCAGGCGCTTTTGTAAGCTTTTTAGCTTCCAGCTTCTTGAGATCATCTTCGGTCAGATTCAAATTCGGATTCGGGCTTTTTCCATCCGATGCGTATATACTGATAGGATCAAGGTCGTCAGATGTCCATGCCATACTTCCCGACGCGTCAACAATCATTCCGACGTTTACAGGCTTAACTCCGCTGTACCATGACTCAAGAGTGAGGTCAAAGGTTCTGCCGTCATTCAGCCCGGTACGTCTTGTTACTGACGCAGTCTTATCTGTGTGCAATCCTTCCTTTGTATTATAGAACTTGCATATTTCAACGTCTGCCTCATTAATTCCCACCGGCAAACCACTGATGTGGTTTCCTTCTTTATCATCGTAGCCAACTACAGGATTACCGTCATCATCATAGATTACAGGTATAACCTTGCTGTTCCCATCTACAACTATATCTCCTACTTCATACGTTTCGCCGCCAACAGTTACATTCTTATTATATACATACACATACGCTGTGTCATACTCAGCGACAGGATTTGACATAGTTCCCGTGAGTCCGTTCTCGCCAAACACATCTTCCCTGTTCGTGCCGGGCCTAGTATCATCATCCTTTGAAATATAGAAAACATGGCACTTTGTCAGATGGATATTTTCATTGTACTGGATCTCTATGGAATATTTGTCAATGGTAGGATCCGGCGGAGTTACTGCACTGTGTCCCGCAGATATCGATGTTCCGGCGTATTTCTCACCGTCAAGGGGAACTGTATTCAGCACAAGCTTACCGTCCTGCCCCATTGATTTTATGTATTCGCTGTCTGCGGCAGTTTTCATATCTTCATCGTCAACTTTTACATAATAATTAAACCCACCTCCAGTCTTGGGCACTATATAACCCTCGATGTAGGTAAAGTTCTGGGTATCATCGATTTCTCCGGAAGAACCGTCGCCGGATTCTTCGTCGTTATCGGATTTCTTCTCGTTAACAGCATGCCAATGGCGTACAACAAAGTGCATGGAGTCGTCCCACTTACCTAATTTGCTAAAGTCTATCGATTCCTCGCCTTCCGAGAGCGCAATAATCGGCAACGCACACTGAGCCGTTAATATTATAAATGAAAGAAATGCTGCAAAATATCTCTTGAAACACATATTCTTCATGTTTATCTACTCCTATCAGAAACAATTGATAAAATTGCGATATTATATCATTACAATTATACCATTATGACATTCATATTTCAAGTATTTTACATAAAAAACACTGTAAAATGAACAAAAAAGGAAGTTGTGTTCAACAACTTCCCTTGTTTGCCCTTACAGCATAACCTTTAATCTTTCATCTATTGCCTTTAAGAAGTCCTCGGAATTAACCTTTGTCTTATTTTCAAGCTTTGACATCGAGTAAAGATCACCGGTCATAACGCCGTCTTCAATTGTCTTGATCGTAGCCTTTTCAAGCGCGTCCGCGTACTTTACAAGCTCCGGAAGCTTATCAAGCTCGCCGCGCTTTCTCAAAGCGCCGCTCCATGCGAAAATCGTCGCAACTGAGTTTGTTGAGGTTTCCTCACCCTTTAAGTACTTGTAATAATGTCTCTGAACTGTGCCATGCGCAGCCTCGTATTCGTATACGCCGTCAGGTGAAACGAGAACAGACGTCATCATTGCGAGCGAGCCGTATGCTGTCGCAACCATGTCTGACATAACATCGCCGTCATAGTTCTTGCACGCCCAGATGTAGCCGCCGTTTGAACGGATAACACGAGCAACCGCATCATCGATAAGTGTGTAGAAATACTCAATTCCCGCAGCTTCAAACTTCTCCTTGTACTCGGTTTCATATATGTCATTAAAGATATCCTTGAAGCGGTGATCGTACTTCTTTGAAATTGTGTCCTTTGTCGCAAACCATATGTCCTGCTTTAAATCAAGAGCATAATTGAAGCACGCTCTTGCAAATGAACCTATACTCTCGTCACGGTTGTGAACACCCTGGATAATTCCGCTGTTTTTAAACTCGTGTATTGTCTCTCTTGTCTCGTTGCCGTCCTTATCGGTATAAACCAGTTCGGCCTTGCCTCCCGCCGGAACCTGCATCTCAACGTTCTTATATATATCTCCGTAAGCGTGACGAGCGATCGTTATCGGCTTCGTCCACGACGGGATATACGGCACGATACCGTTTACAAGAATCGGTGTTCTGAAAACCGTACCGTCTAAGATTGCTCTGATTGTACCGTTCGGTGACTTCCACATCTCTTTAAGATCGTATTCTGTCATACGCGCCGCGTTCGGCGTGATCGTTGCGCACTTAACTGCAACACCGTATTTCTTTGTAGCCTCCGCACTGTCGATCGTTACCTGATCGTTTGTCTCGTTTCTGTATTCAAGACCGAGATCGTAATATTCAGTTTTCAGATCAACGTACGGTGTGATAAGGATATCCTTTATCATCTTCCAGATGACTCTGGTCATCTCGTCGCCGTCCATCTCGACAAGCGGTGTTGTCATTTGAATTTTTGCCATTTCTATGTCCCTCCTGTTATAGTTTTATAACAACAAAAGGGATTCATGTATAGAACCCCCTTGTTTGCTACATTTCATAATTTATTTGCTTGTCTTCTTTGCAGCTGTTTTCTTAGCTGTAGTCTTTTTTGCAGCTGGCTTCTTTTCTGCCGCCTTCGGAGCTGCCTCTGTCTTCTTAGCTGCTCTCTTCGGTGCAACATACACCGGGATTGCATCCTTTAAAGTGTCGAGCTTTTCAAAGTTACCCTGTACTGTAGCCTGACCCTTGTCCACTGCTTTGTCAAGATTGCTCTTGCCTGCAAGGATGTCCATAAGAGCCTTACGCTGTATATCTATAGTTGCATCATTGTCACGATAGTCATAGCCCTGAACGTCAACAGCGCCGTCGGTAACCTTGAAATAGAGTGTACCGCCGCAGTCCTCATCAGTAAGTGTAACCTGTACAGCCATGTCTGCAAGCTTAGCCGCGTCAACAGCAGCAAACTTCTCCTGAATCTTCTTTAATGCGCCTTCAAATGTCATAATTAATCTCCTCTCTCCGCTGTAAAATTCATGCGGATATATATGTTTCAAATTTTGACTTACTAAGTATAACTCATTATTTCCGCTATGTCAATCGATTTTAAAATTTTTGTCAATTTTATTGATAAATACTGCCTGTTTAAGGTTTTCGTTTGTTGAAAACTGTGCCGATTTTATCATTATTTTGTTTTATTTACTTCCGCTGCCTTCAATGTATTTTTCATAAGCATGGCTATTGTCATCGGTCCCACGCCACCGGGAACGGGAGTGATTGCCGCCGCAACCTTCTCCGCGCTTTCAAATTCAACGTCACCGACAAGCTTTTTCGGCGCGATCCTGTTTATGCCTACGTCTATAACAACAGCGCCCGGCTTTATCATGTCGCCCGTGATGAAATTCGGGATTCCCACAGCCGCAACGAGAATATCTGCGTTCTTTGTCTTTTCGGCGAGGTTCTTCGTTCTCGAATGGCATACCGTCACGGTTCCGTTCTGATGCAGCAAAAGCATACTCATCGGCTTGCCGACGATATTTGAACGTCCCACAACAACGCATTCCTTGCCGCTCACGTCAATTCCGCTTTCCTTAATAAGCTCCATAACGCCCGCCGGGGTACACGGAACAAAATCATAATTGCCCGTCATTATCTTACCCACATTTACCGGATGAAATGCATCAACATCCTTTTTCGGATCAATTGCGTTTATAATTGCTTCATCGTCTATATGCTCCGGCACCGGAAGCTGACATAGTATACCGGAAACCTTATCGTCATTATTGAGCTTTTCAATAAGCCCAATAAGCTCCTCCTGCGTGGTTAACGCCGGAAGTACATACTCAAATGAATTGATCCCGATATATTCACATGCAAGCTTCTTATTTCTTACGTATACCTGACTTGCCGGATCCTCTCCTACCAGTATTACCGCCAGACCCGGATTTATACCCTTTGCCTTTAACTCCTTTACCTCTTCTTTCATCTCGTCCTTTATTCTGTCCGAGACTTCCTTTCCCTTTAACAGCATTGCCATTTTTGTATTCTCCTTTATTATTTTCTTTATATGGTTTTATAAGACACCGCGGCACGAATCCGATAAGATCCTCTCTTCCGTTTTCGATAAGTGCGCGGCGTACCGTTTCATAATTTTCAGGCCGTTTAAACTGCAGGAGCGCTCGCTGCGCCTCCTTCTCCTTCCGTGATCTCGGAACATAAACCGGCTTCATTGTCATCGGGTCAAGCCCGGTGTAATACATACATGTTGAGATAGTTCCCGGCGTCGGGTAAAAATCCTGCACCTGATCAGGATTTATCCGGTGCGCATTGAGATACTCTGCAAGCCTTATCGCATCACGCATCGTCGAGCCTGGGTGACTTGACATAAGATATGGAACCGCGAACTGGTTAAGCCGCATTTCCTCGTTCAGCTCATGAAACTTATCCATGAACTTGTCATAAGCCTTGCGTGAGGGCTTGCCCATGTATTTGAGCACATTATCCGAAACGTGCTCGGGTGCGACCCTGAGCTGTCCGCTTACGTGGTATTTCAAAAGCTCTCGGAAGAATGTGTCATCCTTATCCGCTATGAGATAATCAAACCGTATTCCGGAACGAATAAACACCTTCTTAACGCCTGGCAGCTTCCTTAGCCTGCGCAGCAAATTGAGATACCGCTTATGGCTTATCTTCATATTCGTGCACGGCTCCGGATAGAGACAGTGTTTATTTTTGCACGCTCCATTTTTTGCCTGCTTCTCGCAGGCGAAATCACGAAAATTCGCCGTAGGCCCGCCTACGTCATGTATATATCCCTTAAAATCAGGATCCTTAATCATCAGCTTTGCTTCTCGTATAAGACTTTCATCGCTTCTGGATGTCACCATCCGCCCCTGATGGAATGCGAGTGAGCAGAAATTACAATTTCCATAGCAGCCGCGATTCATTGAAAGTGAGAATTTCACTTCCTCAATCGCCTTTATTCCGCCGCTCTTTTTATACATCGGATGATAATCACGCATATACGGCAGCTCCGATACCTCGTCAAGTTCATATTCTGTAAGCGGCGGCTGCGGCGGAAGCTGTATCAGATACTTATCGCCGTGCTTCTGAGCCAGCGGCTCGCCGGTATACGGATTCTGTTCAAGATATTGTTCCCGGCATGATATTGCATACGCTTTTTTATCGGAAGCGCATTCTTCATATGACGGTATTATCTTATATCCGTCCCCCGATTCGGACATGAAGCACGTTCCCGCAACAGTTACGATATCACCGACTTTTACACCGCTGTTTAGCATATCAGCGATCTCAACGATCTGGTGCTCGCCCATGCCGTACATAAGTATATCAGCGCCTGAATCAACAAGTATCGAACGGCGGACTTTATCATCCCAATAATCGTAGTGCGCAAAACGCCTCAGGCTTGCCTCAACGCCGCCGATAAGTATCGGGATTTTACCGAAAGCTTCTCTTGCGCGGTTACAGTAAACGATCGTAGCCCTGTCGGGTCTATGACCCGCCTTATTCTCCGGCGAATATGCATCGTCATGGCGGCGCTTCTTGTTTACAGTATAGTGGTTTACCATACTGTCAATATTGCCCGCGCTTACCAGCACTCCCAGACGTGGTGTTCCATATGCTTTAAGCGGCTCCGCGCTGTGCCAGTCCGGCTGAGGGCATATCGCTACCCGATACCCATGCGCTTCAAGTATTCTCGATATTATTGCGTGACCGAAGCTTGGATGATCCACATATGCATCACCGCATATATAGAGAAAATCGTAATAATCCCAACCGCGTCTGTCCATATCACGCTTCGATACCGGAAGAAAATCATATTTATTATATTCTTTCATTTATTCAGCTTCGTCATAGCCATCCGGGATATAATCGGCTGCTATCTGCATACTTTCCAAATCTGCATAAGAAATCAACACATCTCGCGGTTTTGCACCGTTTGCCGGGGATATGATCCCTCTTGCCTCCATCTGATCTATGATACGTCCGGCGCGTGAATAGCCCACACTTAATCGGCGCTGCACCATTGATGTGGAAATCTTGCCAAGTTCAACGGCAAGCTTTATTGCATCATTGAGCAGTGCGTCACCGTCATCCTCCTTGTCCGGCGTTACGCCGTTTTCGCCGAGCTGTATCCGCTCGATATGGTCTGCCAGATCCTCTCGGTAGTGCGTCTCGGGCGATGTGTCCTTGATGAAGTTTACAATCCTCGCAACCTCGCCGTCATCATCGTCAGTTACCATCGCGCCCTGCACTCGCGTTGTGGACCGCGCACCGGCCGGGAAATAGAGCATATCTCCGCGGCCTAAAAGCTTCTCGGCTCCGGCTTTGTCAAGAATTGTACGGCTGTCCACCTGCGACGATACAAAAAACGCTATTCGTGATGGAACATTTGCCTTGATAAGACCTGTGATAACGTCAACCGACGGACGCTGCGTGGCAATTATAAGATGAATTCCCGCCGCTCTTGCAAGCTGTGCAAGACGGCATATGTAGTCCTCAACCTCTTTTGCCGCAACCATCATAAGATCGGCAAGCTCGTCTATAATTATCACGATCTGCGGCAGTTTCTCGCCGCCTGATTTTTCCATTAGCTTATTATATACATCAAGCTTGCGTACGCCCGCATCCTTGAACTTCTCGTAGCGCTGCATCATCTCGGATACAGCCCAGTTGAGTGCGCCCGCCGCCTTTTTCGCCTCGGTAACGACCGGGATCAAAAGATGCGGAATGCCGTTATATACCCCAAGCTCAACCTGCTTGGGATCGATCATTATAAGTTTTACCTCGTTCGGGTCTGCTTTATACAAAATTGATGTAATAATTGTGTTTATACATACCGATTTACCGGAACCGGTAGCGCCGGCAATCAGCGCGTGAGGCCATTTTGCAATATCGCCTACAACCACATTGCCGCCTATATCCTTACCCAAACCTACAGTAAGCTTTGATTTTGCGTTCTTAAACTCCGGTGATTCAAGAATTTCACGGATTGTGACCGGGGTTACGTTCGTATTCGGAATCTCGACTCCGACCGTTGCCGCCTTACCCGGGACCGGAGCAATAAGCACGGTTGAAACCGCAAGGTTCAGCGCGATATCATCGGCAAGTCCCACAATTTTCGAAAGCTTTATTCCGCTCTGCGGCTGAATTTCAAATCGCGTAACAGTAGGTCCCTGTGTAACCTGAACAGGCTTCGCCTTCACTCCGAAGTTATCAAGCACCGATATAAGCTGCTGCGCTTTCTCGTACAGCTCATGGCGCTTATCGCTTGATGTCTCCCTTGGCTTGTCCAATAGACTAATAGGCGGAAATTCATACGGAACCGATTGAACCTCTGCAGCAGCAGCGCTAAGCTCATTGTTATACACCTGTTTTTCCTCAGCGGTGAGATTTTCCTCGCGCTGTTTATCAGGCTTTCCGGCTGATACATGTGCTGCTTCCTTTATATCAAATTCTTCCTCACCCTCATCCAGCGTATCATCGTGGTGCTTTTCAGCTTCCGGATCCGGAAACTGCATATTAAACAGTTCCTCCTCAGTTACGGGATCATCAAATACAGTCGGTATTTTATCATCACCGTCTGTCATTTCTTTTGAGAAACCGTTTGCGATATCTATTGTAGCCGTGGTTTTCTTGGGGAATCTGCCTTTTTTTCCGATTCTTTCACTAAGACTTTTCGGAAGTTCTTCGTCACTATCATCGCGTTTATGTTCAAGCTTCTTTCCCCCGCTCGCCTTAAGTCGCTCGACCTTCTCACTGTATCGCTTATCTTCTTCCTCCATACGTTCGCGCAGCTGTGTTTCACGCTCGTCATATTTAGTCTTCACCTTAACCGCTGCCTCTGTTGATATACCGCAAATACGCTTCACTCCGAAAATCAGATATGGCAGTATATTAAATCTCGTTATTATACAAGCTATTACAATAAACAATACCACAAGCAGGAACATTGCGCCAACACTACCAATTAACCCGCTGAGTTTTGACGCGCAGAATACTCCGAGAACTCCTCCTCCGTTTACATTTCTGCTGCAATATTCAAAAGCCTTTCCCGGCTCGTATTTCGCAAACAAACCGATAATCGTTCCGATATCTATAAGCTCAAGAATGCAGAGCGAAAATTTTATCCATAACTGCTTGATCGACTTAAAATATATCAGATAAAACAGCGTTCCGAAAAACACCAGCGGCATCATATATGCCATAATCCCAAAAAGACCACCGAACAATCCCTGCATAGTTTCTGCAAGAGCTGACTTTGTATCAATATACATAAACAGCGACGAAAACAAGGACAACATCGCCCATATGACCCCGTGTATAAAAAGCGGGCTTTTAACGATACTCTCCTCCTTGCTTGGCGTTGTAGTTTTCGTATTTGTTTTACGTTTTTCCGGTTTCCTGCCGGTTCTCTTTTTTGTTGCCATCATTATACCTCAAATTCTTTGTTGGAAATAGTTATATATGTTATTGTATCACAATTTCCCAAAAAAGTCTATACTTATTTTTACGCGGATTAATTTTATGTGTAACACCATTAAATTATATGACATAATATACTTCAAAGGCATAGACCTTACGAAAAAGAAAGGAGAATTGTTATGTGTAATGACAACTGCAATCAGCAGGTAAGCCCCGGAACAAATTTCCGTGAGGCTGTTTGCATACATACAGATAAAGTATTTGACAGTTGCAGAGAATAACATTAACCATTATTGATACTTTGCTCATGTTTTATAATTCTGTCCTGCTTTACGCTATGCAGAAATGGCGGCCATGATTTGACAGAGATTTTATTATCAACGCATTTTTTGAAATATATGTGTAACCGCTATGGCTCGGGAAATTTCCGGTTCAAGCTCTTTAAATTCATCATCTGTAACCGTTTCACCGATAGACAGTAAGTATGTGCATATATCATACATTTTGTTATTCAATGCCGCCATAACCAAGCTTATCTCGCCTTTATAGGATTTATAGCGCCTATTTAATTGAGCTGTTTTTCTACTGTCAAAATATGCAGTGATTTTATCGTAATCGCCACTGCATGCAGCAATATATAAATCTTCAATGGTCGAATTTATCGCGTTAATATAAGAATTCGCTTTTTGCAAAGTATCAAAGACTTTATTTAATTTTAAAATTTTCCAACCCTCATTTGTTTTAATTATTTTATATCCGTTGTATTCATGCTCGGTAATTTCTATTGCGTTTTCATATGTATAACTCATTAGTATAACATCCTCCCATTCTCGTGAGTGACTGATTTTCTTATATTTTTGACATTATACCACATTCAAACAGATTTGTCTATATATAAGAGTAAAAGCAAAAGCGGAAGGGTAATAAGATATAATCCCTCCGCTTTATATCACAATTGTCTTTAAACAGGTTTATTTATTCACCTTCGTAAACCACGGCTTAAAATGTTCGACTGCAGCCCCTTTAGCAGCCGCCTTAGCACTATCTTCGTTGGCATACTTTTTGTTCTGCTTCGTCTTTATTTCTCCGCTTACGCGCTTCTCGGTCTGCTCATCATAGTACTTCTTGTACTCAAGATACTGCTTGAACGTCAGCTTTCCTTTATACTTTTGAGCCTTCTTGCTGCCAGGATTCAACGTTGTTGTGACAACAAAATTCTCGCTCCAGTCATCAAGCAGCTCAAAGATGTTATCCTTTCTGGCGATATCAGTGAAGTTCCTATAAAGTCCCATAGCAAAGTTCTTATAATTCTTCACCGGTATCCCGTAAATCTTCGCAAGAGATTCAGCTGCTTTATCAACACTCTTCGCAATTGTCCACGGATTTTTGTCATCTTTTGAGAATGCCGCGACTACACCCAAAACCTTGTCCTTAAGACCGTTGAACATATCCAATTCCGGGTTTACCATATCATACGATACAGCGTCTCTGGCTAATCCCATTTCGCTAAATGCCTGCATAACAAAAGGTGTAATCGTGCCGCCAAGCCACGTGTTGCCAACTAACGCGAGAATTTCATCTTGTGCAAACTGCGCGCCAAAGCTTCCCCATGTCACCTCATATTCGCCATCGTCGTTTTTATTTCCGTAGGCCTCCTTGAACTTCCCTTTTATGATGGTCCACAGCATATTACATAAGTTCAGTATGGTTGATGAGACTAATATTGAGACGCAAGTTCTCAGGAACTTGTGCCGGGCATCTTTTAATGCCTGTTTGTTTTCTTCGGTTTTTGATCTTCTGTAGTCCTCAGCACGTGCCCTGTACTCGCCGAACGAGTCATACACGAGATTGAAGTTCTGCAGCGGCTGTGTTGCAAACATAGTAAAAGCTTTAATTGCAGCATTGCTGCTCGCCCGTCGCATAATATGCGGCCGCTGCATGGTAGTGTAGTTCGGTTGAGTTTCTTCGATTACCTTGGTATACGTCTCTGCTACCTTTTTATTATACGCGTCAGTGCCTTTTTCAAGTTTTGGATTATGTTTCCTTACGTAGAATTCAGAAGCCTTCCAAAGTTTTGTGGTGGTTCCGATATCTATTCTTTGTATTCCGTCCGTTACCCATGGTATCTTAACCTTCTCTATCCAGTCTGCGGATGCGCAATCCACATAGTCACCCAACTCTGATGCTCTGAATCCTTTTGAGCGATACCACAACAACGGAGTATACTCCTTAATAGTCTCCATATCCGTATCTGAAACACCCTCGCCGAACGCTTTTACCAACGGTCCCCATCCGATAACCGAAGCAGCGGTAGGATATGATGCCGCCTGCTTGAGCATGACACTGACATTTCCGGTTAATGTTGCCTGTGCATATCTGCCGAGAAAACCTATACCTGAACCGCCTTGGGGACTTCTGCCGTTAAGGTCGTCCATAAGCCGACTGATATATGTCTCCGCTCCATCGCCCCATTTCCTCGTGAGTTCGTTTGTGAAACTGGTGCCATATTCACGCGCCGTAAAATTGTATACCTTATTGAAATTCCTTAAAGGTATCGCAAGCCCGTTATAGTCTCCGACATTTTTCATATGCCGGTCTAAAACCGTGATAACGTCTTCAAGATAGATCGGCGCACCATTCTGAATTCGCTCATGAAGCATTCCCATAGTTTCAAGTGAAGTGGCATCTGTATTACTTCCGTCCTCTGGCTTCTTCAAAAATCGCCTATCGGTATTTATCGGGAAGTAATCCTCTACCGTTGCGAGCTCATAACCCTTCAGAACAAGTGAGGCTTCGTTGACAGCCTTCTTGGAATCCGCGTTAAAGAAAGAATATGCCCTGTCTGCAAATAATCTCTCAAAGTCCGTCATGCCGCTTGTAATCTCCTTTACCTGAGAAGGTGTTAGCTTTATTATTGTGCTGTTTCTCTTATGCTCCTTTCCACCCTTGCCCTTTTGAGTCTCTTTTATTATTTTGCCGTCTTCATCTACAGCGTCTCCGACATTATATGCCCGCGAATACTTGCCTTTGTTAAGTAGATCAATATCCGGAATAACAATGCCGCCGTGCTGAATATGTCTCAAATTATCGTAATTCTTTGAGTGCAGATACAGTGAAACTCTCATAGCAGGAGTGATAACGACCTTTCTGTTCTCGGGGTCGTACTTACTTATGTTGATCAGTTCCGCGTCTTTGCCGGTAAATTTCTTCAAGGCTTTCTTGTTCTCGATGAGCTTGTCAAACTTACGGCTCGCGTGCATTTGGAACATAAGACTTTTATGAGCACCCTCGTTTATGTCGTTGAATAGCCCTTCGATAACGCTGTCTTTTGCATACCCGGAAATACGCCGTGCAAATCTTATAGGTGAAAGCTGCGTTGTTACATATTTACCCAATGGCTTATCCATTGCATGATATGCACCCGGAGCGCGCCTGATTTCGTCAATACTCTTTTTTGCAACATCAATAATCTCACGTTTTTTCGCGTCATTGAGCAATTTACGGCTGTCTTTAATTTCACTCTCGACCTGCAGAACAGTCTTGATAAGTTCCCGCACGTCAGATATATCCATGTCCTTGATGTGTTTTTTGTCCAATCTCGCTATTTTCAGTTCAAGTTCCTTATTGGGAATATAATTCGGGTCGTTTTTCTGTGCTTCAAGAATTTTATCTTTAAGCTTCTGTAAATCAAGTCTGCCCTGTACCACGGTGCCGTCAGATCTAGTGTATCCTTTTTCTCTTAAACCTAAAGACTTTGTGTCGATTTCCGCGATAATATCTGGTATCATTGCCCTTTCAGCTTCAGACATTTTCATGCTCTGAATCCGCTTTGCAATTTTGAGCAGCCGTTTTCTTTCATCGCTTTCCGAACGTTGCTTCCTCGCACGCTCTTTCTGCTCCCTTGCTTTTTCTCGAAGATTATCTTTCAGTTTCTGAAGAGAATCCCGTTCGTGCTCCTTCGCTTTCTCTCTTGCCTTTTCAATTGCTACACGTTCTCTCGCTCTAGCCTTTTCTCTTTCGGTCTGCCGCACATTCTGCATCTTGAGTTGAACCTCACCGCTCTGGTATGTTGTGGGATCGTTCCTTACAGGAGTTGAGCCACTTAACATATCATCCTCAAGCTGCATAGCCTTATCAATAATATCAGAAGCAATTTCATCAATTACTGCTTGCTTTTCATCTGCTGTAAGCTCAATTTCTCTCGGCTTGATGTTATCGAGAACATCGACGATCTTTTCTAACTGATCTGCTTGTGTCATTTCAAGTGTTTCGTCAAAGAACTGCGGATATTGTTCCATAAGCTCTCTGTAATAACTATCAACAGGAATACCGTCGTTTGATATAGTAAGTTTTCCGAAATTCGCCTTTTTCCAATCGTTCCAGTCAGGGATATCTGATTTTGTCTGCTCGCTTACACTTATTTTAGTGCCCTTAATTTCCTTGCGCAGCATATCATATGTTTCCTTTGAAGTTTCATCAACGGTGCGCATCTTATCGGCAACTTGTTCAGCCGTTTCTCTTGCAATCGATTCAAGCTCTGCATACGCTTCATTGATATCGCCTTTGCCGTAATATGTATCATAAAGTCTTTTTCTGACATTTTCAATGCCTTCTGAAACAGTTGCTTTTGTAATACGATTCCTTACTCCGTAAGTATTGATTATATCACTTGCGAGAGATGAAGCCGATACTCTGCCGGTAGACTGGAGCTTAGGATTCATATCAACAGAAAAGCTACTCTTAGCGCTATCGTTATTTCTTATTTCGCTCTTGACACCCTCACCCCACTGTGATATACTATTATTAACGGAGTAATTGAACCCCATATCAGATGTTTTTATCTGGTTGGGAACTCTGTTATTTAAAACAGAGGCGTTGGACGGGCTATCACCTCCGGAAACAGAGGTCATCCCGTTGGTAAACCTCTGTTTTTTATTATCGGAGAATTTAAAAATTGAACCATCCGGCATAAGAATTCTGTGCGTTTTATATCTGTTTCCGTCTGTTCGTTTTACCACCACCCCTTGAATACCTCTTTCACCGTTAATTTCAACAGGAGCAGCAAATGTATATGTATCGTACTGTCTGCCTTTATGATTTGCTCTTTCGGTAATTTCAACCCCGTATTTGAGTACTTCCGGGACTGTGAGTAACGCGGCTCTTTCAGATGGAGAACCCAAATACGCCAAAGCTTTGCTTATTTGTTTTTTTCCAATCCGAATATCACCGAAGTTCTCACGGTGAATAGCATAACTTTTGCTGTCCACACCAACATTTTCAGAAAGTCTGCCAAATTTATAAAGTGCAAGCCGCCTTGTATCTTCTTTGCTCAGTTGTGGGTCAACAGTTTCAGAAGCAACAGAATCAAGCTCATTTAATTCATCGAGACTATTTCTTATCTGTTCTCTGATAGATTTCGTTTCTGAGCCGCTTGGACTTTTTGAATAACTTACATCACTATCGGCAAATACAACATCCCCATTCTGTCGCATGCTTTCAGGGAATGTGTTTCTCCGCTCATCAAGGGTCATATTGATTCGGCTCCCTGTGTCACGTGCCTCAATCTCACCGGCGGTATTACGATACAGTTTTCGCGCTTGCGCTTCTGTAATATTCCCTCTCTTGTAATATTCCGGGCTCGCTCCGCCTGAAAACCCTTCATTACTCTGAATAACATGCTGTAGCTCATGCAAAAGCGTTTCTTTATTTTTATTGGGTGTATCCATCGAATTCAAGACAACCTCTCCGGTGTTCGGATTGTAGGAACCGTGCGTACCATTACCCATTTTCTCGAAGCTGAGTGGAATATCTTTAAGATACGGATATGCTTCAAATAATTTATCGTGTTTCAGGTAGTCGCCAACCTTTGACGGCTTAACCACGTCCTTTGTGACATTATTCAGTGCTTGTAACTCCTGCATTTCCGTGCCGGTTATAGTTCCGTCAATGAATTTGTTTTGGAGTTCCCTAAAGCGAAGTATATCAGGATTTTCGGTTAATCCAGCCCTGCTAAACTCCGCCCCGCTATCATCAATTTCAAATCGGCTTTGTCCGTCAAGACCGCTGCCCCAGCCTGTCTCTCTCCATATAGTTTCGGGAGTTTCTCCATTTCGCTCCATTTGCTGAGCGCGACTTAACGCTTTGGTATCGGCTGTAGCTGCATTCTCACCGGCAAAGGAATATCGTGAATTCCCGTTATTTTCTTTGCCAATAATCGACTGCTGTTGCTCCACTGTAGCCTTAGCCATATCATTAAACGCTGCTTGTGCATTATGCAGATCTCTGACCGCCTGAGGAACTCTCTTAAACGAAGAACGCAGCTTGTTAAGGATATTCCTTATGGCGTCAACAAAACGTCTTAAAATGCTTCTGCGTGCCTGTGTATTATCTATGGAGTCTATAAACTCTCTGGCGCTATCTGTATCATTAAGAAATTCTCTTGTATAATCCGCCGCAATTTCCTCAACTGCATCGTTATAATCAAGCTGCATACCGCGTCTTTCATACGAAGCGATTTTCTCATCTATAAGCGACTGTACATCAGTATTATTCTTATTTGCAAGAGCTTGAAGAACATAATTACTGTAAAGCCTGAATTCTTCTCTTGCCTGTGTTGCCATATGGTGTGTAATCTCATGCGACATTACGACCATCGGCTTGTCCGAAGCATCAAGCGATATGTATATTACACCATTATAATACACGCCGTTCGCTGTCGTTGTATCGGGTATTCTTTCGCCCGTTTCGGGATTAACAGCAATATTTTCAACAATCTTAATCGGAACACCAAGTTTTTTACCTATGATATCAAGCGTGGTTTTTTCCTCGTTCGATAAAGCATCGGTATATTCATCAACCAACAAACCCGGAATTTTATCCTCAGCGCGGACCTCATCAAACTGTATCTGCTCCGTTTCCGACATGTCGGCCAACACGTTTCTAACGTCCGTCTGAATAGTTCCTGCACCAACCGTACTTGGCACATCTCCTGTTTGCGCATTGTTGGCTAAAACCATTCTGCCATCCGAGCCGGTCGCCATAAGCGGAGCGCTCTGTGCATCCGCCGGAGTTATATTGTTATTTACTTGATTGACTATTGCCGCATTATTTGCCCTGACAGTGCTGTAAATAAACGAATAATCTTTGTTTCTCAGGCTTTCTGCCTGCACAAAAAGCATAGAGGAACCGCCGTGCAAACTGCCGCTCACTGCCGCTGCTTCTGTAACGGAGCCCGAAATCATACCTGCAACCAAACCGCTATTGATCTCTACCACATCAGGACTGCTTATCTCTGCCGGAATAGTACCGGTCATGAGATAGTCTGTAATCACCTTTGCAGGATTGTTCCCTCCCTCTGACAAGATATTATATTCTGCCGGGTTACTTTGCGCAAGAACTGCCGTATAGACTTCGGCATATGATGATACATCCTCAGCCGATACAGTATCGTTTGCAACCATGTTAAGATTCGTACCCACCAGTTTGAATCTCTCTTCGTTCGTGAGTTTGCCGCCCGTTGCGACATGCAATGCTTTGTTAATATTGTCTGTTGTTTGCTGTGCCGCTGTAACCGTGTCTGATGTTGTAACTCTTGATGTGCTGTTTTTAGTGCCCTCTATCTTTTCAAGAGAATTGATAATGGCTGCTCTGTTTGTATCACTTACGCCCTGTGATATAAGCTCTGAATCTATACGAGCAATATTTTTATTGTCACCAGAATACCGTTTAAATCCTTCTGACCGCTGAATTCCCGTAGCCTTATCATAATCGACAGTATTTTGTGTCCCTGTATTGTTTTGTATTGTTTCGAGACTATTATTCTTCACCTCTGCCATCTGCGAAGCTGCGGTGTTTTTTACAATATCTGCAACCTGAACAGCAGTATTTTTATCTGTTGGCACTACCACTGTGCCGGTATCGTTAAATTTCCCGTTTGCAAGCGTTGTCATAGCGTTCCTTGCTTCAACAGCACTCTCCCCTGCTGTTCCTAAAGGGATGTTATTCTTTACAAATGACGGTGTGGTGCTATTTATATTATTCCGTATATCTTTGGCCGCCTGTGATACAACACCGCTTTTCGCCGCCACTGTCGACTGCATGGCAATATTGTCTCCGGTTATCTTGGTCTCTGGGGCAACTGTCGGAGTTTGCGTGGTTGCAGTGTTGGTCATTACGCTTGATGTACTCGCGGTCTCAGTAGGAAGGTTTTGAGTTGGTACAATATCTGTCGTTGTGACTTCTGCGCTATTTAAAATCTTCGCCCCTTCTTCTGCCACTGTGTTATTGAGGTACGACTGTGCTCCTGATCTTATATCCCCCAGCTCCGATAGAATTTGTTTAACATATTTGTCTTGTCCGACAA
>JAFLUC010000090.1 GCA_022509005.1 Oscillospiraceae bacterium
TTATTGTATTCTCAACTATTGCCATACGTTCCACTACGTTATTATGTTTCTCCACTTTTTTTCTCTAACTGCTCTATTCGATACAGCGTCTTGTTGTTAGTGGTGAAAGAATGTCCGTGCTGATATACTCGAAGAACAGATACTTGATGTTCTACATAATACGGTTATGACGGACGATAATATCAAGTATATGGCACAGCGTATATATGACATACATCAGGAATCACAGAATCGAGTTCTTGTAGACAGCCTGTCTGCACAGCTTCGCGAGGTTCGGACCGGTATCGCGAATATAACCGCAGCTGTTGAAAAAGGTGTCATCAGTTCCACTCTTATAGAACGCCTGAATAACCTCGAAGAACAGGAAATCGAGCTTAAATATAACATCGAACAAGAAAAGGCAAAATTTCCTGATGTAACTGTAGAACAACTCGAATTTATGCTTCATAAATTCTGTGAAAATATTCGTGAAATAAATTTTGAAGATAGACTTTACAACCTCTTAATTAACAGAATATATTACACAAAAAACAAAGCGCACCGGGGATCGTGGTACGCTTTGTTTTTTGGGGCTCCCATACTTAGATGGAAGTATATGAAAAAAAAAGGATGGTATTGGCTGGTTAACAGCCCGATTAAGTGTTAGTATCTGTTTTATTGTTTTTTAGCCGATACGTCCTCGATAAGCTTTACATCTATCTCCATAGTTTCGCCATCACGCATTACTTTAAATTTAAGCGTATCGCCCGGCTTTTTCTTATCTCTTATCTCATTGATTTCCGATGTTGATGAAACCTTTGTGCCATCAACCTCAATAATCATATCATTCTCTTTGAGTCCGGCTTCCTCCGCGCCGCTTCCTTCTTGCACAGAACTGATGAACAGACCGTAGCGTGTTTCACTGATCGATATTCCGACAAGCGGTCTGCCTGTTACATACCCTGATGACATAAGCTCGTTTATTATGGGTTTAGCCTCAGATATTGCAATCGCAAATCCCATACCCTCAACACCCGTTGTTGAGAGCTTTACGGAATTTATACCGATTACCTCACCAAAACGATTTATGAGCGCACCTCCCGAATTTCCAGCGTTTATTGCAGCGTCGGTCTGGAGAAGATTATATGTTCGGTTATCTATTGACATAGTCCTGTTTACGGCGCTTATTATTCCGGCAGTTACCGAGCCGGAGTATTCCATACCCATCGGGTTTCCGATTGCAACGGCAAGCTCGCCTACCTCAACTGTTGTTGAATCGCCTAGGACAGCAGCAATGAGCGGCTCCTCGGACTTTGGCTCTATTTTAATTACAGCGAGATCTGTTTTCTCGTCTTCACCCACGAGCTTTGCAGTGTATGACGTTCCGGTGTTCAATATTACCTCGATCTCCGAAGCACCGTCTATAACATGCTGATTTGTTACTATATATCCGTCAGTGTTAAAAATAATTCCCGATCCTGAACCCTGCTCTACCGTTTCTCCGTCACGATTTGCATCCGGGCTGTAATAATACCTGCCGCTGAACGGATCCCACAGCTTGGGAGTCTGTATGGTTGTCTTGTTTATAATACCTACAACCGATGGGCCTACCTTTGCGGCAATTTCAGGAATTGTCAGTTCATCTCCTTCACTTTTGGTGGCAAGTGTTTTTGCTGCATCCGATGCCTCAACTCCGGCGTTTCCGTTCGTGTAATATGCGCTGCTTTTTATTTCTGTTGTATGCTGATCATCAGTAAACATATCGACGCCTTTTGTTATTCCGACCGTCAGTACGCTTGCGGCAAGAGCTGAGCTTAAAGCAATAAGCCATGTCTTAGACTTTTTTTCCTTTTTATTTCTCAGATCTCCGTATCTGTCATAAATTATCACATCCGTGGAATCATTATATGGGTACTGCTTCATGACTAAATCCTCCCTTTTAATTCATATCAATTTTTGTTGTACGCCAATCTTTCTTCATTGATTTACATGATAGCATACACTTATTACCCCCATATGTCATATTTGTAAACAAAACAAAGTTTTTTTATGAACAATATATGAACAAGACTTTAAAAGAATTTTCGCTTGACAAAAGAGCACTTGTGATATATAGTATACTTATATTAAACAAAAATAATATGTGATTTTCTGTATCAAAAAAGGAAAGGATTTTTAATTGTATGGAAAAGCTCCTTATACTTGATTCCAACAGCATTATAAACAGAGCCTTTTACGGCATACGTACTCTGAGCGCGCCTGACGGCACGCCGACAAATGCGGTTTACGGTTTTCTTAATATACTTATGAAGCTCATTAATGAACAAAAGCCTGATTACATTCTTGCGGCATTTGATCTTAAGGCACCCACCTTCCGCCATAAAATGTATAACGAATATAAAGCAAACAGACACGGAATGCCGGACGAGCTCGCGGCGCAGATGCCTGTTATGAAGGGAATTCTTTCCGATATGAATATACCGATAATGCAGCTTGAAGGTTATGAAGCGGACGATATAATCGGTACTGTTTCAAGAGTATGCGGAAAAAAGGGCATGGAATGCTTCATAGCTACAGGCGACCGCGATGATTTGCAGCTTGCGGATAACGGAACCACTGTAATCCTCGCTTCAACGCGGCAAGGGCAGAGCGTTACGGAATTATTTGACGAAGCCGCGGTAAAGGAAAAATACGGTGTCACTCCGGCTGAGTTTGTCGATTTAAAGGCGCTCATGGGCGATAAATCCGATAACATCCCCGGGGTTTCGGGAATAGGCGAAAAAACAGCGTCAAAGCTCATTTCGCAGTTTTCCACAATTGAAAACATGTATGAACATATAGATGATGCTGACGTTACGGCAAGAATCAAAGAAAAGCTCATCTCCGACAAGGAAAACGCATTTTTAAGCAAAAAGCTTGCATTGATTGATACGCATGTTCCGATAGAAATAGATTTTAACGGCGGAAGCTTCAACGTCGCAAAGCCTGATTATAAGCCGGAGCTTTACATCACGCTCTCCCGTCTTGGTTTAAAAAGCGTAATAAAGAAAATGGAGCTTACACCGCCTGAAAACAAGAGTGCGGAGGATAATCTTTCCTTCTTTGACGATAAAAAAATAATCGTCTGCGACAGTCCCGATGAATTTGTAAAATCGGTTTCCGCTCTCGGGAATAAAATCTCAATGTATTTTGATATAAGAGAAAATACAATTTTGTCCTGTTCCGCGTCAAATAGTACGGAGGCATATATTATAAATTCGCCGGTTAAGGAAACACTGATCCCGCTGATCGAAAATGAGACCATAAAAAAATACACAACAAAGCTCAAAGAGGTCATAAAAATATTTGGTACATTGATTGATTTTAAGAGCTTCGTATTTGACTGCGCACTTGGCGCATATCTTGATGACCCTTCAAGAAGCCTTGACATTGATTCGCTTGCGGCCGGATATCTTGGTATATATATCGAAGATGAAGCAGCGAACGCACAGCTGTCGTTATTTGATAATGAAACAACCTCTGATCGTTCCGGTAAGTGTGCGCTTGCCGTATACGCGCTCTGCGAGCTGCTTTCCGATAAAATCGAAAAAAATGATCAGCATGAATTATACTATGAAGTGGAGCTGCCGCTCTGTGAGGTTCTCGCTTCCATGGAAACGCTCGGAATTACGCTTGATTCCGAAGCGCTTAAACAATTTGGCGAGATACTTTCCATAAGAATAAAGGAGCTTGAAGCTGAAATATACGATAAAGCGGGAGAAGAATTCAACATAAATTCTCCGAAACAGCTCGGAGTGATTCTATTTGACAAACTCGGACTGCCTCACGGTAAAAAGACAAAGAGCGGATGGTCTACAAAGGCCGAAATACTCGAAAAACTCGACAGTGTTCCGATTGTTCGTGATGTGCTCGAATACAGAACGTATCAAAAGCTAAAATCTACCTACTGTGACAGCCTTGTGGGGCTTGTGAACCCGAAAACAAATCGTATTCACTCAATATTTCATCAGACCGGAACGGTTACAGGCAGATTAAGCTCGTCAGACCCGAATTTGCAGAATATCCCGACCCGTACCGAGCTTGGCAGAGAGCTCAGAAAGATGTTTACCGCATCCGACGGCTGTGTGCTTGTTGACGCGGACTATTCACAGATTGAGCTGCGTATCCTTGCGCATCTTTCCGGTGACAAAAATATGACCGAGGCATTTAAAAGCGGCATGGATATACACGCCGCTACAGCGTCGCAGATTTTAGGCATTCCGCCTGAAAAGCTTACAAAGGAGCAGCGTGCCTCGGCTAAAGCGATTAATTTTGGCATAGTTTACGGCATGGGCGAATTTTCGCTTGCAAAGGATCTTGGAATAAGCTTCCGCGAAGCTAAGAGCTATATGGACAGCTATTTCACAAAATACAGCGGTGTTCGTGAATTTATGGATAATACAAAAAAGAGCGCCCATGAAACGGGCTCTGTTAAAACCATTATGAACAGGATACGGTACATTCCCGAGCTTAACTCGTCAAACGCGAATCTCCGTGGCTTCGGCGAGCGCGCGGCAATGAATACGCCTGTTCAGGGAACGGCTGCTGACATAATAAAGCTCGCTATGGTAAAAGTATATAACAGGCTCAAAGCTGAAGGATTAAAGTCAAAGCTGATCCTGCAGGTTCATGACGAGCTTATAATAGAAGCCCCGATTGACGAAGCAGATAAAGTAAAAGAGCTTTTAACCTACGAAATGGAAAATACGGTAAATCTGAGTGTTCCGCTCATCGCCGAAGCAGAATTTGGCAAAAGCTGGTATGACGCTAAGTAACTAAAAGCCGTCCTATCGGACGGCTTTTATAATTTTCACGTTACTTCTGTTCGTTTGCATTAACGCCGATCCTAATGTTTGCGGTATACGGATCAAGCGCGAGCGTGTCAACATCCTTCATGCCCTTCATCAGGTTAAGACAATGACCGAGCGGCATGTTAACCTTAGGCGTCTTTGATTTAATATCGTCCGGTATTGCATCCTCCCCGGTGAATATCGGGAACAGCTTCTTACCTGTGTTATCTGTGAGAATAACCGGGTTTATCCTTACGGGACCTTCAAGCTTAACCTCTCCGCCCTGCTTCATTTTTTCCTCATTTTCCTTGCTTGTTATGATCTGAGCAGGAACGCACACAAGCGTTTTCGGGTTCTGCAGACAGTCCATGACCTTTTTAAGATTATCCTGAGTCTTGCTCTGAACAAAGTTATTTACTACAGCCTTTAAGCTTGCGGTATTGACAGGCGCATTTACGCCAACCCGAGCTCCTTTAGGAGCTGAAGCTACATTTTGCGTCTGAGCGCCAGCCGCTCCGGCACGCGCTAAAATCTCCTGAGCCTTTCTTATTTCTTCCGGTGTAGGCATCGGACCGCCGGGCTGCTCATTCGAAGCTGTATTTTTCGCAGCCTCCTGCAGCCGTGCTTCGCGTTCCTCATCTGCCTCTGCCATAGCTTCCTTTATCAGATCAAGGTCGCTCTTTGATTCCTCTGTTACTTTTGCAGCAGCCTCTGCCTCAGCCGCTTTTTCCTTCTTCTTTTTTCCGAATAAAGCCATTGTTTTATCTCCCTTCACTTAACTACTATATTAATAAGTCTGCCCGGTACAGCAATTACTTTGATTACATTCTTGCCCTCTGTAAGAGCCTTTACTCTATCAAGGTTCATTGCAAGTTCTGCAAGACCGTTTCTGTCAATATCAGCCGGAACCATCGCCTTATCCCTTATCTTACCGTTTATCTGTATAACTACCTCGACCTCGTCATCGACAGTCTTTGCCTCGTCATACTCAGGCCACTTTTCAAGCGACAGCAAACCCTTGCCGCCCATCATTTCCCACAGCTCCTCAGTCATATGCGGAGCAACGGGATTTAAGAGCGTTATAAGCGTCTTATACTCGCCCTTTGTGATAGAGCCTTTCTTTGTAACATCGTTCAAGAACGACATCATTGCAGCGATCGCGGTATTGAACTTCATTCTCTCAAAGTCCTCGCCGACCTTCTTGATTGTCTTATGCATCGCCTTTTCAAGCTCGGGGCTGTATCCATCATCATCCGTCATGATATTCTGGAGGTTCCAGACCTTTTCAATAAATCTGTAGCAGCCCTTCAAGCCCTGCTGTGACCACGGTGTGCTCTGATCGAATGCACCAAGGAACATCTCATATGTTCTGAATGCGTCCGCGCCGACCTCGTCAACAACATCGTCAGGATTTACAACGTTTCCTCTTGACTTTGACATCTTCTCGCTGTTCTCGCCCAGGATCATACCGTGTGATGTACGCTTCTGATACGGTTCGCAGGTCGGAACAACACCTATATCATAGAGGAACTTGTGCCAGAATCGTGAATAGAGCAGGTGAAGCGTTGTGTGCTCCATGCCGCCGTTGTACCAGTCAACCGGTGTCCAGTAGTTGAGCGCCTCCTTTGACGCGAGCGCGTCGTCATTATGCGCGTCGGTATATCTTAAGAAATACCAGCTCGAGCCTGCCCACTGCGGCATCGTGTCTGTTTCACGCTTTGCCGCGCCGCCGCAGCACGGACATGTTGTGTTGATCCATTCTGTCGCGTTAGCGAGCGGTGACTCGCCGTTCTCGCCCGGCTTAAATTCCTTCATATCCGGCAGAACAAGCGGAAGCTCCGATTCGGGGAGCGGAACATAACCGCACTTTTCACAGTGCACGATCGGAATCGGCTCACCCCAGTAACGCTGACGCGAGAACACCCAGTCACGGAGCTTGAAATTGACCTTTCTTGTGCCGAGGCCTTTTTCCTCAAGCCAGTCTATCATTGCCGGAATAGCTTCCTTAACAGTCTTGCCTGTTAAGAAGCCCGAATTTACCATTTCGCCCTTGTATACGTCTGTGTACGCCTCTTCCTGTACATCCTTGCCGCCTGCAACAACTTCGATGATTGGGAGGTTGAA
Organism: Oscillospiraceae bacterium; assembly: GCA_022509005.1. GTDB lineage: Bacteria > Bacillota > Clostridia > UBA1381 > UBA1381 > Ornithomonoglobus. The sequence continues at coordinate 6,933 of JAFLUC010000090.1, forward strand.
TTTTTTCGCAAACTCCCAGTCACGCGTATCATGAGCAGGAACCGCCATGATCGCGCCTGTGCCGTAGGTTACGAGAACGTAGTCTGAAATAAATATCGGTATCTCGTTTCCGTTTACGGGATTTATCGCCTTAACGCCTTTAAGCTCAACGCCTGTCTTTTCCTTAGCAAGCTCTGTTCTTTCAAACTCCGATTTTCTTGAAGCCTCAAGCTGATATGCCTTTACCTCATCATAATTTTCGAGCTTATCCGCAAGCTTCTCAATTAACGGATGCTCCGGTGAGATAACAGTATATGTCGCGCCGAAAAGCGTATCGCAGCGCGTTGTGTAAACGACCATCTCATCACCTGTCGTGAGCGTAAACTTAACCTCCGCGCCCTCTGAGCGACCAATCCAGTTACGCTGCTGTGTCTTGATCTTTTCAAGAAACTCTATATCATCAAGATCGTCAATAAGTCTTTGTGCATACTCTGTAATTTTCAGCATCCACTGGCTCTGTCTCTTCTGCACTACCTCGCCGCCGCAGCGCTCACAGACGCCGTTTACGACCTCTTCGTTCGCAAGACCAACCTGACATGATGTACACCAGTTGATCGGCATCTCCTTCTTATACGCGAGCCCCTTCTTAAAGAGCTGGATAAATATCCACTGAGTCCATTTATAGTAGCTCGGGTCTGTTGTGTTTATCTCTCTTGACCAGTCAAATGAGAAACCGAGCATTTTAAGCTGGCGCTTGAAATTTTCGATATTCTTCGCCGTGATCACCGCCGGATGAACGTTATTCTTTATAGCGTAGTTCTCCGCCGGAAGACCGAAAGCATCCCAGCCTATCGGGTAGAGGACGTTATAGCCCTGCATACGGCGCTTACGCGCGATTATATCCATCGCCGTATAGCTCCGCGGGTGACCCACGTGAAGTCCCTGTCCCGACGGGTACGGGAATTCGATAAGTCCGAAAAACTTCTTCTTTTCCGAGCCGTTCACAGCCTCAAACGCGTGCGCCTCGTCCCATTTTTTCTGCCATTTTGCCTCAATAGCTTTAAAATTGTATTCTGCCATTTATATATATCTCCATTCCTGCTTTAATCTTCGATATCATCTGCTCGTTTCGCTGTGCCTGCATCATCCCATAGTCGTTCGATACCATAGAATTCACGTACCTCCTGCTGCATAACGTGAACCACGATATCGCCATAATCCATAAGGATCCACGAGCCGGTGCTGTAGCCCTCCTTGTGGCGCACAACTATTCCGTGCTTATCAAGCTGATCTTCAACCTCATCTGCGCAGGCGCGTACCTGTACAGTAGACTGACAGGAAGCGATTATGAAATAATCACCAAGTGATGTCTGCTGTGAAACGTCCAGAACCTCGATATTGCCCGCCTTTTTATCCTCGAGCGCGGCAACAGCAATTTTTGATTTTTCAAGAGCTGTCATAATTGATCCCCCTCTTTATTTATTATTCTTTTTACATATCGCATTCCATGCATCAAGTGTCCCAGGATGGATAACCGCACCCTTTTTGACGTTGTGCAAAAGCGACTGGCGCACGGCCTCACAAAATGCCGCGTCTATATTCTTTTTTGAAAGCCTTCTCAGGATCTCCACACCCTCATAATCACGGT
>JAFLUC010000091.1 GCA_022509005.1 Oscillospiraceae bacterium
AAAGTATTTTATCAAGAACAGACTGCAAATCGTCTTTCCACATACAACGTCCGGTTTCCGCTCCCGCTCTTTTGCAAGCAAAGCAACTTCGACAACCGGAAAAAGTAATGTCAGAGAGCTGAATAAGTTCTGTTTGTGCTCCTGCGTCTGCTGCGCCGCGCAACGCCTGCTGAAGTAGCATATCCGTGTTCCAACCTTTCCTTGGACTACCATTTATAGCTATTGCTTTCATCATTCCACCTCCGCAATCAAAGCAACAGATGCGTCAAAATGCCACGAAGTACGCTGCTTCAGCTTCTCAATGGCGGATACATCTTCGATAACCAAAATTCGTTGTGGCTGATAATTACAAGCCGTCGGCGCAACACGTCCGGCTTCCAGAATTAAATCTAATTTTTCTTTCTCAACCGATTGTGATTTGAATTTTCTAACCGAAAATCTTTGGTTTTTTGCTAACTGTAAAAAGTTCATATTATTTTTCATAACAACACTCCAAATTCCGATTTCTCTGTATAATATTATAACATATTTCTACTATAAGTCAAGCTGTGTATATCTTCGCATTCTGAGAATGTTTATGTTCCTCATAAATAGATGTCATAAATTCAAAAAAACTATTGACATCACACACAGTTTAATTTCAGAGCATTCAGATAGTGGTCTCTTGAAATAATCATATTCGCATCTACGGTCATTGAAAATCAGCGGTATTATTACTGCTCTCTTTCAGCCCTTGCCGTATTAAGCGACATCGCAATGTAAAATATGACGTGTTTTTGCATTTACTTTCTTCGATTTCTATGTTATAATCAAACAAATGATTATGCTGAAAAGGAGATGGTAATATGGTGAAGAAATTTATTTCAGCGGTTTTAGCAGGAGGGATTTTAATGTCAAGTATGTCTTTTTCTCTGATGGTATCAGACGCGGAGGATAGCGCGGCAAAGGTAATTTATGTTTCGCCGGACGGAGACGACAGCAACGCCGGAACGAAGGAAAACCCGATAAAAACGCTTGAATCCGCAAAGGCGGCGGCAAGAACTGTTTCCGACGGTACCGGTGACGTTGAGATTATACTGCGCGGAGGAGAGTATAACATATCTGAAACGATACGCTTTACATCCGAGGATGGCGGTAAAAACGGACATACGGTTACATGGCGGGGATATGAAAATGAAACTCCCGTAATAAGCGGTATGATTGAGCTTACCGGCTGGAGTCTTTATGATGAAGATAAGAATATATACTGCGCGCCTGTTCCGGAGGGATTTAATACCCGCCAATTATACATTAACGGCGAGAAGGCTCTGCGGTCAAGGAATATATCATATTCCGGCAACTCATATGATCACCTCAAGCGTACCTGCGAGCTTGGATTAAATTCCAGAAACAACCGTGAATTTTATTTTTACCGTGATGATATTGAAAATTGGAACAATTTTGAGGATGTCGAGGTTCATTTGCTCACCGCATGGACGGATAACCTGTTAAGATTTGCAAAATATGATACGGAAAATAATTTTAAACTGACAACGGTTGATAACGGCGGCAGTGAGGGCGTTGTTGACGCGGCAGCAGTTAAGCTGCGTGAGCCTGAGAGCGAGCGCTTATTTAATCGTCCTCACCCCGACATTACCGGAAGCACCCTCGGATATAAGTCAAGGTCATACTATTATCTGGAAAATGCTTATGAATTTATTGACGAGGATAATGAGTGGTATCTTGACACAACTGCGAGCAAAATATATTTCAAGGCTCCTACGGGTTTGGATATGAACGAGGTTCGGGTTACGGCACCTGCGCTTGAAACTCTCATAGATATAGACGGAAGCGACCAGAACCGTGTATGTAATCTTACTTTCGAAAATATTGTTTTCGAGGGTTCAACCTGGACTCGTCCGAGTGAGGAAGGTCTTGTGGGCGGACAGGCATCGCAGTATGTTCTCACATCTGATTTAAAAAATAACATAACAGTATATCATACTCCGAGCGCGTTTTATGCGCAATATGCGGATAATCTTAGCATAACCGGCTGTACGTTCAGAAAAATAGGCTCGACTGCGGTTGACCTGTACGTAGGTGTTACAAACAGCAATATTTTCGGCAATGAGGTATATGACACAGCCGGAAACGGCATTTCGGCTGCAAAGTTTGTACAGGACGAAAATACAGAATTTCACGAGGCGTATAACCCGTCAGATAAATCGGAGATATGCGAGAATATCAATATCATAAACAACATTGTTCATGACGTCGGCACTGAATACGAAGGCTCGGTGGCGATTGTCGCGGGATATCCGAAAAATATTGTGATCGCCCATAATGAGATTTACAACGCGCCGTATTCGGGCATTTCGATTGGATTCGGCTGGACGAGTAAAGACAATGCGATGTCGGACAATATTATTTTTGCCAACAGAATTTATAATGTCGGACTAGTCACTTGCGATTTCGGCGCGATTTATACGTTGTCAAAGCAGCCGCGGTCTCTCTGCGCAAGAAACTATATTTATGATTTAAGCTACAAGTCATGGTTCGACTATGGCTATGCGACAATGTATTTCGATGAGCAGACAGAGGGATATACTATAAAAGAAAATCTGTCTTATAACATAGGTGCCGGCGTATGGGGCGATGGAATGAATTTTAACGGCTGCAAGAACAAAAACACGGCTGTCGATAACTATCTGAACACCAATCCTGAGTCAAATGAAACCGTGTCCGCTATCGCGGCTGAATCGGGAATTGCAGCAGGAAAAAGCTGCGCGGAGCTTGAGGAAGAGGCTGAGAAATACATTTACGATATATTGCATCCTGACGAAAAATATGATGAAACCGATTACTACAGGTATAGTCAGATAACACCGGAAAAGGCATCGGCAACAGCGGCGGACAATGGAAGCTCGGCGGAATATGCGATTGACGGAAAGGCTGATACGGTTTATAAGCTGTCAGGACAGACAGCGGCTTCAATGGCAGACCAATATCTGCTTGTTGAATTTGACGGTGAGTCAGTAATTGACAGAATTGTAATCGACCGCCAGTATAACGCCGGAGGCATGACGTCAGACAACAGCTACTGGGCGGACTGGTGTCTTGCGGTAGGCTGTGAGCTTCAAGGCTCATTTGACGGCGAAAGCTGGGAAACGATAGGCGTTATGAACACATGGCCGGACAATACAGGCGAGAAAGCCAAGGAAGTTTTTGAACTCAAAAACCCACGCGCGTATAAATATGTGCGTTACATACGCACGAAGTATAAGACCGGCTCGGATTACGGTGTATGGCGCTGGTCATCGAGCGACGGCGGAAACAGGCTGAATGTACAGGAAATCAGCTTTTACGGTAAAACGCCTGTTTACGATATGAATATTGTCGGTGTAAGCGCCGCGGGATGTGACACGGACAGCAAACCGGAATACGCTGTAGATAAAGACAAGAACACGGTGTACACTCTGTCAGGACAGACGGCTGATTCAATATCGGATCAATATCTGCTGCTTGAACTCAGCGGAAAGGAAACCCTTGACAAAATAATCATCCGCCGTCAATACAATGCAGGCGGTATGACGTCAGACAATAACTACTGGGCAGACTGGTGTCTTGCGGTAGGCTGTGAGCTTCAAGGCTCATTTGACGGCGAAAGCTGGGAAACGATAGGCGTTATGAACACATGGCCCGACGGCACAGGCGAGAAAGCCAAGGAGATTTTCGAGTCTGATGATCCACAGGCGTATAAATACGTGCGATACATACGCACAAAGTATAAGACCGGTTCAGACTATGCCGTATGGCGCTGGCCGTTTAGCAGCGGCGGTGACGGAGGAAACAGGCTTAATATAAAAGAAATTGAGCTGTATACGAGGGAAAAAGCACCAGAGCCGGAGGTTACACCGACTCCCGGACCGGATGTTAAACCATGGATTGAGGCGGAAATCACCTCGATAAGCGCGGACAGTATCAGCGTGAGAGCTAAAAGCAACACAGGCGGCAAATACAAAATGATTACAGCTGTTTATGACGAAAACGGCGCATTGCTTTCCGCTAAAATACAGCAGGAGGAATTTGAAAAAGATGTTCCGAAGGATTTAACTGTTGATATAAAAGCAGACGGAAACGCGGCAGTATTTTTCTGGGAAGATGATATGACACCGGTTTCGCAAAAGATAACAAGTTAACGAAATAGCCGATGGAATACGATCCATCGGCTATTTTTTGAGACTCCTTACATCCTTATATCCCACACTTGCCGCGGCAGCGGACAGCTGTTTGCCGTCGGCTATCAGTTTATCCGCATTGCGCTGCCGTAATTCGGTACGCAGCTCAATAAAGGTTTTTCCGTACGTCTTTTTAAGAAAACGCTGCGTCTGACGCTTGCTCAAATTAAGAAGCTTGCTGAGCGATTCTAATGTAATTGTCGCATAGTCTCTTACAAGGACTTCATCGGTGATAAGCGTGCGCCTGTCATCGGGCGTTATTCTTGCATAATCGCTGATTTTTTCGCTTCCGGCATAATTTCTGGCAAGCGCAATTAAAAACTGGGACGACAGATTGATTACATTTTTTACATATCCTATTTCCTGTTTTTCATTTTCCTCTGTAAGCATTTCAAATAAACGGAGTAAATTCTGACTATCTTCTCCGATCCAGAAATATGTATTTTTAATCAGCTCCGACACTCTGCTGCCTTTTCCGTTCTTGTTTTCGCTTATCTCAAACTGTACATAATATTCATCCATCGGGTCGGATGTATCTGTGATCTGTTCATGTGTTACAAGCGGTCCTGTCATATACAGCGTTCCGGTAGTAAGCGGATATTCCTGTTCGTTGGCGATAAGAGTGCCCTTTCCTCTGCACACGAGATGCGCCTCATAGAAATGCTTTCCGTGTCTGTGACGCGGATATGATTCAAAGAATACCCCGTATCTTATGCCTATCACCTTTATTTTGAGATTATCAAACTGAAAACAAATATCGGCATCATAAATATTCAACATCCAAATCACCCCTGATAATATTATAATCATCACGAGCATTTTAGTCAAGTATTAAAAGAGGACTTCAATGAAGTCCCCGTTTAACTTATAGACCTGTCTTTTCCGAAACAGGCGTCATTTCATCTTTCCAGAAAAATACTGCCGTATTTCCGCTGACCTCTATAGCAACGGTTATTTCTTTCGGAATATCTTTTTCAAATTCCGTTTGCTGTATTTTTGCGGAAAGCAATGCGCCGCTTTCGTCATAAACGGCTGTAATCATTTTGTATTCGCCGCTTGTATTACTTTGAGCGCGTACGCTGATACTATCTGCGCTTACCGAGGTGATTTCCGCCTCGATCCACGGTTCAGCCTCCGGCCCCGGTGTCGGCGTCACCTCCGGTTCAGGCATCGGCTTATTCGTGTAAAACTCTATCTCGGCAATACTGAGACGGTTTCCGTAGTCCGACCACTTCCAGCCGGCGTAGTCGCTGCTCGTTTTAAGCTTTGTGCGGATATAGCGGACATATTTGTATGCCTTTGGCTCCGCAATTTCAAAAACATCCTCGCTTATATTGTCCATTCCGTCAGGCCACGAATTCATCTCTGCTATAGTTTCCCAGCTTTCACCATCAAACGAGCCTTGAAGATCACAGCCTACTGAAAGACACCAGTCAGCCCAGTAATTTTTCTCTCCCGCAAGGATCGCTTTCTTTATCACAATTTTATTGATCGCATCCTCGCCGTTGAGCTCAAACAGGATGAATTGATTTTTATATGTGGCAGACGTCTGATTTTCAACGGTATAGACCGTGTTTATATCCTTATCAACCGCATATCCGGGATTACCGTCGGAAGCCGTAACTGTCGGAATAAGCTCCTGAGGTATATCCACCTTTATCGTGAACTCAACGCTGACAGGCTCATTTTTATTTAACGTTACTTCTACAAAGCTTCCGTTTTTATCTTCTTTTATTTCAAGCGGCTTACCGTTTGCGGAAGCCTTTGTCCATGTTTCGCCGCAGGAGAGGCGGATCAGATTATTATCAGAAAGGGACGTAAGCTCCGCCTTCGCATATGAATTGTCAAAATCCCACGTGAGATTGGAAATCTCGACCCGCGTTCTTGCCATGAGACCATTTACAGAGCCCTTTGTCCAGTCACGGGGCAGAGCAGGGATGATTTCAATTTCACCGGTATTTGAATACGCAAGTGCTTCGTTTATTGCGCCGATTGTACCGAATGCGGTGTCTGTACAATATGTGTCATTACGGCGGTTTGTGTCATGGTCTGTCATCATAGAGGAATAATAGGCCATGTTATTCATCATTTTAAGCAATGACTGCATCATTCCGTCGCCGCGCTTTAAACGCGCTTCCACAAGAGCCTTGTGCATCCAGCCGTGTCCCGCCGTCGCATCGCTCGTATTATATTTGTTACGGTTGTCGAGCGCAATATTCGCAGCCTTCGCAAGCTCAGGGTCGTTCTGAGTTTCGTATGCGGGCCATGCCGGATAGAGATGACTCAGATGGCGGTGATTGTTATTTTCCTTGTACTCGCTCATTGCCCATTCTTTTAACGCGCCGTCACTGTCGAATTTATAATCGGCTATTTTCTCTTTAAGCGTCTGCCATTTTTCTACCGCAGCTTCATAACCTTCGCGTCCCACTGCTTTTTCAATAGCGCATACCATGTCCAGACCGTCGCGCGCCGCCGATATATCCATTGTCGCGTTTGCGGTAATTGTACTGCTGTAGCCTATCGGGTTATTTTCAGGAGAATAAGCGGGTATTATTATGTATTTCTCACCTTCGTTAAGTGTGGTTTTGCTCTCATCATGGCAGGCGTTGCCGTTAACGTCCGTATAATACCTCGGGGTTACGATCTGCTCCCAGAAATTTGCCTGCTTAGTAAGGAGCGGCAGTAAAATATCATTTTCAAGATCGAGATAGCCTCTTTCCTTTATAGCCGCGAATTCTTCGTCCGTGAGTCCGCCGTCATTTACGCCGAGAACCTTTTGCAGATTGTCAAATCTCATATAGTCGTTTATCGGTATCTGCTGATTTCCGTAGCACTGCCAGTATTCATATATAGGCAGCAGGCACCAGCTTGCGCCGGCATTCCAGTATTCAAACGGATAAGCATTGTCATATTCCACGTGCATAGCGCGGTCAGCGTCGGAGTTTACAGACGGCTGGAGCGCATCGTGCATACCGTAAGCCATGCTTGCGTTATACATATAGTCGGGCGCATGACGGAGGAAAAATGTTATATACCCGTACTGAAAATCTCCGCCCAGATTAGATGTATTCATTGAGCTTACCTGTAAATTTACATTAGCATCAAGCGTGTAAATTCCTCGCCAGCCCGGATTCCACTCGCCTGTCCACATTCCGTAAAGTCTCGGCGCGGAAGTACCTCCGCAGCAAATCATAGCATAGCGCGCCTGTTCATACGCGCGGCGCATAAACTCGTGATTTATACGGCTTGTATTCTTCCGCTGTTCGCTTATAAGAGCATTGTTATCATAATCCGCAAACTCCTCATCACCTTCAAGCCCAAAGCTCACGCGGTTGAATTCTGCTTTTTGCAATTTGGCGGAGGGAGCAAGCGCATTGTCATAGCTGAATTTGCCGTCAACAGTATATTTTTCAGCCGCGCTCCGCGTTTTTTCTTCCAGAGCGTCCAGAAGCCCGTATGAGTCCATGCTTGCAAATTTTGTCATAACATCGGAAGTGCTTCCTGTCATATTAAAGCTTCTGTCTACAGCCGTTATAAGGTATACCGCTTCCGCATTTTTAATCTCAACTGAAGCATTGTCACTAATGAGCATCGGATCGTCAGAGGACGAAACAACTCTCGTCTTAACAGCGTTTTCTCCCTCTGCGAGGATTAAAGTAACGCCGCCATAGCCTCCGTCATAAAGCTCGCTGCCGTTATATGAAGGATAGTGAGCTATCTGAGCGATATATGAGCAGTCCTCAGGTACAATTTTCTTATATCTCTGTTCAGTAACCTTACTAAGACCATCCCACGCCTTGCACATATCATCTATATCGTCTATGGAAACCGTCATATTGATGAGCTGCCCCTGACTTGATTTTGTAAGCCTCGTTACGGAAACTCCGTCTGTTCTTGATGTAAATGAAGTCCTTATCCATTCGCCGTATTTATCGCTGAATTTTACCCCGTTTTCAGCCGTTTCATAGTCAGTCCAGCGGATATAATTCTTTGCCGTATCCGTATAATCTGACGTAAGACGAAGCTGATGACCGGGATGATAGCTGTAATAAAATGTTCGGCCGCGTTTCTTGCCGTTTGCGTCCTTTATCTCCCATTTGTCATTAAGATTAAACACATTCAGTCTTGCATCTTCAAGCTGACCTGTCAGTTCTGCGGGGATTTCCCGCGGCTGAGATGACGGGTAATTAAAATACATATGCTGAAATATAAAAGCGTCGCTATATGGCTCGCCGCTGGTTACATATCCTGTCTCTCCGTTACCGCTTACCATTCCGTCGCGCCACGAACGGCTGCCGCTGTCTATGTGGCGGTCTTTTATAGC
>JAFLUC010000092.1 GCA_022509005.1 Oscillospiraceae bacterium
ACGCTACGCAAAACTCCGTTTTGCTATGCTACAACTCGCAAGCGAGTTGTTCACCCCTTTGTCTTAAAGCTTCATACATAAGAACTGATGCTGCGACTGACGCGTTCAGTGAATTTATTTCACCCTTCATCGGGATCGACGCGATAAAGTCACACTTTTCTCTTACAAGGCGGCTTATTCCGCTGCCCTCGCTGCCTACAACTATGCCTACAGCGCCTTTGAAGTCTATATCATACATATTCTGCCCGTCCATATCGGCAGCCGTGATCCACAAGCCTTCCTTTTTCAGATCCTCGATTGTCGAGACAATGTTTGTAACCTTTGCCACGGGCGTGTATTCCGCCGCGCCTGCCGAGGTTTTCATAACAACACTGTTTACCCCTACGCTGTTCCGTTTTGGGATGATCACTCCCGATGCGCCCGCACAGTTTGCTGTACGGATAATCGCGCCTAAGTTATGCGGGTCTGTAATCTTGTCGCATATTATAACAAACGGGCTTTCACCCTTGTCTCTTGCGCGGTTTAAAATATCGCTTACCGATACATATCTGTAAGCGCTCACCATTGCGATCACGCCCTGATGGTTTTCCCCGCCGGACATTTTATCAAGCTTTGATACATCCGCCTGACTGATCACAATCCCCTTTTTCTTTGCCGCGTCAATTACCGGTATAAGCGACTTTGCATATGGACCGCTTTTTATAATAAGCTTATCTATCTCGCGGTCGGCTTTCATCGCTTCAAGAACAGGACCGCGGCCGAAAATTATATCTTCCATAAATCCTCATTATATAATAGGGGCGATATATAATCGCCCCTGTATTTCACTGAATTACTTTGACAAGAACTTGTCGTGAATTGCGTTAACAGCAGCCTCCGCATCCTTCTGTGCAACGAGAACTGAAATCTTGATCTCTGATGTTGCGATCATTTTGATGTTGATATGCGCGTCTGAAAGCGCCTCAAACATCTTTGCCGCAACGCCTGAGTTATTTACCATACCAGCGCCGACGATTGAAACCTTTGACACATCCTTGGTCGCCTTGATCTCACGAGCCTTGATTATATCCTTGTTATTATCAAGAAGCTCAAGAGCAGCGTCAAGATCCTTCTCAGCCACAGTGAAGCTTATATCCTTTGATATGCCGTCGCCGATCGACTGGATTATAAGGTCAACGCTTATTCCTGCCTTTGCGATCATTCCAAACACCTGGAATGCCTTACCCGGTGTATCCTCCACGCCGCAAAGCGCGATTCTTGCACAATCATTATCTCTTGTTACGCCTCTGACGAGCATCTTTTCCACTTGTGAAACCTCCTTAACATATGTTCCCTCGTTATTATTAAGACTTGAGCGAACCGACAATTTAACATTATATTTCTTAGCCATTTCAACACTTCTGTTATGAAGCACATTCGCGCCGAGCGATGCGAGCTCAAGCATTTCGTCATACGAAATACTTTCAAGCTTAAACGCGTTCTTACAGATTCTCGGATCCGCCGTATAAACGCCGTCAACATCTGTATAGATCTCACATACATCCGCGTGAAGTGCCGCCGCGAGTGCTACGGCCGACGTATCTGAACCGCCTCTGCCGAGTGTTGTTATATCATCATATTTGTTGAGACCCTGGAAGCCTGCAACAATTACAATTCTTCTTCTGTCGAGCTCCATATGTATGCGCTCTGTATCAATTGTCTTGATACGCGCATTTGTATATTTCGCATCAGTTCTGAAGCCTGCCTGCCAGCCTGTAAGTGAAATTACAGGGTAGCCAAGCTTTTCAATAGCCATTGCCAAAAGCGATATTGAGATCTGCTCGCCTGTTGCGAGGAGCATATCCATTTCACGCTTTGAAGCGTCAGGATTAATTTCGTTTGCTTTTTCGATTAAATCATCGGTAGTATCACCCTGCGCCGAAACTGCCACAACTACGTTATTACCTGCCTTATAGGCGTCTGTGATACGTCTTGCGACATTCATTACTCTTTCGGCATCCTTAACGGATGTACCGCCGTACTTCTGAACTATAAGTCCCATTTTTATATATCCTTTCTTCCACTATAATTAATCAAGAACTCTTATTGCAGTCTTAACGCCGCCCAGCTGCGCCGTTAAGGTCTCAGCCTCTGCGTAGGTAAGCGGAGATGTTATAAACGCCGTCTCTGTCTCACTTATACCGCAAAGCTCTGTAACGTTGCCGAAAACAGCCGCCGCGTCACCGGTGCTCTTATCTGCACGGATGAAGTATCTGAACTTCATCTCATCAGCCGGCGCTGTGTTATCCTCATCAGCCTTTATCCACGCCATGCCCTTTCTTGCCGTTCTGTGGATCACACTGTCAACAATATCAGCCACAACCGCAGATGCTGTAGGAAGCTTTCCCGCGCCGGGGCCGTAGAACATAACCTCGCCTACAGCGTCGCCTGTAACGAGAACTCCGTTCATAACGTCATCAATGCCCGAGAGCATATTCTTTTTATCTATAAGCATCGGTGCAACATGAGCGTATACCTTACCGTTTTTAAGGAACTCGGCATAGCCTATAAGCTTTATCACATAATCCGAAGCACCTGCGCACTTAACATCATCAAGCGTGATTGCCGTTATACCCTCTGTACTGATTTTACTGTAATCAACCTCGGTGCCCGATGCGAGCGATGCAAGAATCGCGATTTTTCTGCACGCGTCATGACCTTCAATATCAGCGGCAGGATTGCGCTCCGCATAGCCGTTAGCCTGAGCGTCCTTAAGAGCAGTGTCAAAGCTCTTATTGTTTGTAATCATCTGATAAAGAATATAGTTTGTTGTACCGTTTAATATACCGGCAATCTTTATGATATTATTTGCACAGAGACAACGGCTCAGCGGTCTTATTACCGGGATACCACCGCCAACGCTTGCCTCAAACATGTAATTAACATTCTTTTCCTTTGCTATGGCAAGCAGATCCGAACCGTATGTTGCTACAAGCTCTTTGTTCGAGGTAACCACGCTCTTGCCTGATTCAAGCAGTTGTTTTGTGAACTCATATGCCGGATGAAGTCCGCCCATTACCTCTGATACAACGCTTATTTCACTGTCATTTATGATGTCATTTACATCCTTTGTAAACAAATGCTTTTCAGGATGATCCGGAAAATCACGAATATCAAGAATATATTTTACTTCAATTTCTTCATCGGCGCTCTTTGCAAGTTTTGCGCTGTTCATCTTTATAATGTCATAAACGCCGCTGCCGACTGTTCCGTAACCCATAATTGCAACCTTTGCCATTATATATTTCCTCCATTCCACCACCGTGTAGCGGCACAAATTGTAATAATAAACGTATTCTATTACACATTTTAAGATTATACCATATTTATTTTTGGCTGTCAATCTAATTTTTTCACTAAAGATGCGGCGGTTGTCATATTTTTTTGTTTAAACCGCCAAAGAGGAAATATAAAAGACGGCGCGGGATGCGCCGTCTTCAATTATGTAGGTTTCCTTTACAAGGATCAGAATGTGAACTCAAACAAGGTTCCTGCGTCTGCTGACAGACCTTTTGTCTCTAAAGATGATTTTGCAGCATCTACTGCCAGCTTTGTCTCCGGTGTCGGATTTGACTCTGTTACTATATTTTCTACACTAAATAATGATATATTCATAATCGGTGTCTCAAACTTTTTCATATCTATCATACCTCCCTGTGATTATTCAACGGCAATGGTTACTTTCTCGCCTACCGCTGCTCTATCAAGAGCTACATTCTTTAAAAGGATACCGAATACAGCATCGCCGCTAATCTCGCCGAGCTCATCGGCTGTCTTTTTCAGTGTTCCCTCATTGGCACCTTCAACTGTTACAGCAACTGATTCAAATGCCTGTGCTACGCCATTTATTCTCTTAGCAAATGCCTTGAATGTGATTGCAGTTGCCGCACCCTCGTAGCCATTATCATATGACTCTACTTCATCAATTTCCGCTGATGCATCAGTAAAATCGCCGGTCTTGATGATCAGGATATAGTCAACAGCTGAATATCTATCTGCTCCTTGGAGGGTAATCACGTCGTTTGCCTTTAACGTCACATTCTTATATTCCGCCTTTTGAGCCGTAGAATAATAGTTTGCAGTTCCTATTAACTTTTCACCAGCTTTAATTTCTTTGCCATCAGCCCAAGTGTTTCCACTTGTCACAATTTTTACTGTGTATACACCATCTTGTTCCACTGTGAGCAATTCCTTTGTTGTGTTTCCAAATTGAGAAACCTCTCCATTGGAATACATAGCTTTTCTGGTAGTATCAGTTGAGGATTGTTCAGCGCCATCAAATTCTTTATATTGGTATGCAAGAGCGTCAACAGGTGAACACTCAATTGTATCTGTAGAATCTACCGCATCTAATGTTGCTATTTTGTTGTAAGTTGCAAAATAATCCCTACCCCAAGCTTTGCTCCCGGCTTTAGTCTCATACAGCTTTTCGTCATTACCAACTACATACGCGGGGAAGTAGTATTCATATGTATCGCCTACATACTTATCAGTAACCTCAATGGTCTTAGTATCAACAACATTATCTCCGTCTTTGAAAGATACTGTTAATTTTTCAGCCTTATCAGCCGGTTTTACAATCTCTTTTCCGACTTCATACAAGGTAGCAACATCAGCATCCTCAAGAGCTTTTTCATAGACGTATAAGTCATCAACATATCCCTTGAATACGCCATCCCAACCAGACCATGGGTTCATGCCCACCAATACATCCGCATCCCTTGCAAGCTTTTTTACATCCGTCGGATTACAGTTGGTTGCACCGGTAACCTTTTCTCCGTTGAAATACAGTGTCAGTGTTCCTTCATTTTCATTTGTCACATTATAAGTTACAGTGAACATGTTCCATTTGTTCAAGACTGTGTTGTCTTTTTTTAATGACCATGCATTTGCTGATGCGATAGTTCCATCCGGTCTGTACTGAACTTTGTATTCGTTATACTGTCCATATGTAGTTATCCAAGTCCAGCTTTCCGGATCTATTTTCTCATTAGTGGTCTCATCGTATGTATTGGCATCAAGACAAACCGTAGCAGTTACATTTTGCACAAATGCTGTTGGTTTTGCCCAGAACGATACTGTGTATGAACCAACAGGAAGATCATAGCCTGTATCGATACCATAATCACCAGCACTCATATCCAATACATTGCCTCTTTCAATGTCATCAACATACACCGGGGATTTGTCCGAAATTACACCTGCCGACGGCTTTGTACCATATGCATTACCGGCATCTATCACATCATACTGTTCACCATCGAACGCAAAATACTTTCCGCCCTCAGGAGCATCTGTAGCTGATACAGATACCGGCACAACTGCAAGCGATCCAAGCATTGCAAGGCTTGCTATTGCTGCCGTAAATTTTTTTAGTTTCATTAAACATTCCTCCTATAAAATATAATAATAACACTTTTACAATTATAGCATTTATATCATACTATAACCATGCTATAATTATACATTAGCACAATGACAATGTCAATAATAATCTTAAAAAAATTTTCATATTTTTGTAAAAAAGCCCTCTGTTTCCACCCATAAAAAATCCTTCCCGTCCGCCCGGACAGAAAGGATTTTTTCATCTTCTCTGTTTACATCAACTGTACAAATCATCGATATTTCCGCCGAAGTACTTGTAGGCCTCCTGCATCTGGATGTCAACTGTTGTTTCAAGGGTTGAGAACACGTCCTTGAGCTTGATCTGCGTCGGGATATCGAGTGTGCCGGTGTCTGTAAGATTATGGTCTCGCTGGAATTGTTTTATAGCGTCCGCAAGATCGGTGTTAAACACATCGTTCCCGAGATTGCCGATATAATAGTTCATAATCGACAGTCTTTCCTTTGCCGCCATGACATTTGTTCCGCTTCCGCCTACTGACACGGGCGTAAGAAAATCAAACTTAGTGTATCCGGTTGTATCGATTTTCTTTGTATAGTTTGAAACCTCCTTATTCGGAGTAAGTCCTATATGATCGATCTCATTACCGTTTCTTGTTATGTACTGACCTATTGTAAGCTTGAATACCATACCGTTTCTGAGCGAATATACACTCTGTATAACGGCCTTGCCGTAGGTCTGCTCACCCATGAGAATTCCAGCGCCGGAATCCTGAATGGAGCTTGCTAATATCTCGGCAGACGATGCCGTATTATTATTTACAAGCGCAACTATCTTAAACGGCGTCCTTTTAAGCTCTGAGCTGTATGTATAATTAAGCGTCTCGTCTCTGTACTTTACATCCACGATCGTTCCCGCCGGGATTATCTCCGCCGCAATATCTGTTGCTGATGAAACAAGCCCGCCCGGGTTGTTTCTGAGATCAAGTATCAGCTTTGTAACGCCTGCTTCCTTAAGCGTTTCTTCTATCTCCTTGAACTCGTCGGCTGTCGAGTTTGAAAATGACGCTATCTTTATATAGCCCACATTTCCTTCAAGAATACCTCCGCTTACGGTGCTGTTATTAACAGCTGTTCTTGTACCTGTGATCTCAACCTCATGCCCGTCCCGCTCAACGGTAACAAGCACCGTTGTTCCAAGCTCGCCAACAATAAGGTTTCTCACCTCTGTCATGCTGCTTCCGACAACATTTATTCCGTCAACCTTTGTTATTTTATCACCTATTCTGAAGCCGCTCTTTTCCGCAAGGCTGTTCTCCTCGACAAAATCTATAATTTCAACGTATTCGCCCGCCTGGCGCATATTTATTCCCAGTCCGTAAAAGGTCTTATTCAATTCATTGTTATACTCAACATACTCGTCATATGTATAAAAATCAGAATAGTTATCAAGGCTCTGAAGCGCGCTCTTGAGCAGCGGCACAAGCGCGTCATCGCCCAATTCCGCAAGATAGCTCGATAAACCAATCTTCATTATGTCCTCTGCGGTATAGGAATCGTCAAGGTATCTGTCTGCGATATAACCCGCGATCTGCTCGTATGCCTGATAGGTTACGCTTGTCGGTATTTCTTTTCCCGGCTCTTCTGTAGTCTCTTCCGGGGCCTCGGTCGGGGCAGCCGCAATTTCACTGCTGAAATCGCTTATTATTGTCTCGTCCTCAGCAAACGATATTGTCTGCGTCGGCATCAATGCCGATATCGACATGATAGCCGCAATTACAAATGATACTGCTTTTTTCATATGAATAATCTACCTCCCTATGACATTTCCGTTTCCGGAAATGCGAGCGGCTCATTCCGAGCTTCGCTCTATCTTTATCACCATGTTGTTATATAATTTATCTCCACCTGTCTCAAGTATGTAACTGAGACTAATTTTACCGCCGTCGCTGTTTGCGCGGCTTATTATGCTCTCCGTATAAATACTCATGTCTATAGTACCGAACGGAGTTCTGTATAAAAACCCGGTGCGTTTCCCGAGCTCATACCGTATGTCTGATTTTGCATCACCGGTTCTTTTAACGGTTATAACGTCATTTTCCGCTTTTATGAACACTCTTGTATTATCGGCTGAATATGTGATATATATAGTATCATCCTTTTTCCGGTATGTTCCTAAGCCCGTCTCTGTGACAGTATCGCTCATGCCGTCCGCCGTCTGCTTATTTATAACCGTGATCTTAAAGCCGTCAGTATTGTTCAATGTCAATCTTCTTCACCTGTCCGTTGATTTCCTTTTCGAGGAATATTCCTCCCAAAGCCTCAAAGCTTTCAACGCAGTCGCTGACATAATAGCTGTACTGCTCATCATCCCTTTCCGGGCTGTGGCTGTTCTCAGCATTGAGCTTCTTCTTAAGAAACCGCGCAACCTCCTGACCCGGACTTATGAGCGTTACATCCTCGCCCATGTATCTGCCTATCGCGCCTGTGAGCAGCGGATAATGAGTGCAGCCCATTATCAACGTGTCTACTCCCGCGCTTCGTATGTCGCTTAAGTATTCGTCTATGACAAGCTCTGTTACCTTGCTGTTAAAATGACCGTTTTCAACGAGCGGCACAAACAGCGGACATGCCTGCTCAAAGGTCTCGATCTCCGGATCGTAGTCCTTTATGTACTTTGTATACGCGCCGCTCTTTATTGTTGCTGACGTACCTATTATGCCTATCCGCTTATTTTTTGTTTTGCGTACCGCCGCATAAATGGCAGCGTCCACAACACCGTAGATCGGCACATCAAAATCCTGCTTTATATGCGGCAGAGCGGCGGATGATGCCGTTCCGCACGCAATGACGATCATTTTCACATCATGGCTCAACAGAAAGCGTATGTCGCTATGCGTATATTTAATTATTGTATCCTTTGATCTTGTACCGTACGGAACACGGCTCGTATCGCCGAAATATACAATA
>JAFLUC010000093.1 GCA_022509005.1 Oscillospiraceae bacterium
AAGAGAGATACCAAATATAAAATCTTTTATTGCACGGGAATGCTTTGATTGTTATACGGTGTCTCTTTTGTTTTTTGAAATTTTGTATCATCTGCGTTATATCGTTATAATTTGTCTATAGTATTTTTCGCACTTTTATTACGCCATGTGCGAAAGGCGTATTGTGGAATCGTATAAAGCTATCAATTAATGCTCATTCAGAAATCATGGTTCACACTTTCTATCAAGTATTCTATTGTATTTGGATTTAATTCCATTGTGATAATCTCACCAGATTAATATTTGTAGAAGCAATATCCTATATGACCGCTAATTCGTATATCAATAACTTGATACTATCCCTTTATTAAAACTCTTATTAAAAAAGTTTTAATGCACTTTACTATTGCTTTAAAGAGCAGATAAATTCGTCTATCTCTTTTGCAATTTTTTCAGTATGGGTAAGATGCAAATTTTTACTGCTCTTTAAAGTAATGATTTTACTGTTATTGCTCCGTAACAGTTTTTTATGCAGGTCATACCACCCACGGATTATTCTGCTTCTGTGGCTTGAAAGAATGAATAACACAGGAATATTATCATGGAAAGACACATGGTTAAGTGTTTCAAAATTTTCATCAGGACATTTGTACTCATCAAGCAGCGTCATGTTTTCAAGCATATATATCGCATTATTTGAGTAAGTCTCAATTTCTTCTTTGCTATATATGTATGATTTTGATTTTTTTAAATATTGCGACGCTGCTTTTTCCACTATCCGCTGAATAAACCTTGAATGGCGAAAGTTAAGCCACATATCCTGTACAAACTTTACATTTTCCTCGTGCCTTTTATTATTCCTCTGTTCCGCCACAAAAGAATCAATACCAACAACCGCCGTGACCTCATCTGAATATTTATTTGCATAATACAAGCTGTAAAGTCCCGCGAAAGCTAATGAAATCACAATATAATTGGTATAACCTAATAACTCCATCACTTCGTGAATTTCACTTGTGATGTTTTCCAGTGTGCGCATACTGTGATAATTATCACTTGAATCACTCCCCAAATAATTCATCGTCACAACTGTATATTTATCCTCCAAGAAGTGAATCAAAGGTTTTAATTCAATTATAGAGGATGGGGAGGTTTTGCGACCGAGCAGGAGAATTATCTTCTGCCCCGAGCCGCTGACCGATATTTTGATTCTATTGTAATCGTGGGTAACTACGTTACCATAGGAGTCAATACAATGCTGCATATTACTCTTTCCTGTCTGCTAAATGTTGAATTTTTTAAACATTTCATCTCCTGTGGAAAAGTTTATTTTGCAATCTTATCAAACAGAGCTTCAAGCTTTGAAGTATGATTAGCTTTATATGTCTTTAACTCATCAGGCATCTCCGGCTCATATGAACCACTGCGTGAAGCAAGCCCCATGGCTTCCAAAAAAGCTTCTTCAGCTGTTGTTGCCATACATTTTAAAATTTTGTCACTGATTTTTGACATTATGTTTCCCTCCTTTCTTATTTGTCAGCATACCAATGTACATCAGTATGCTGATCGCGAATATTGTTAATGATATAACAAACCCTTCTTTGCGCTCTATTACAATTAATACAATCGAAACAGTCGCAAAGAATACGGTTGTCATCAAAGAAAATAGTTTGTTGGCTTTTATTTCCTTATCGGTAAGATTCTTATTCGGATGTCTGACGGGCGCAAATAAAAGCATAGTTATAAAGGCTGTAATGTTAAAGACGATGGAGTACAATAATAAATAATCATGTATTATTCTGTTTATTAGCAGTATTATTGCAAATATTCCAACCGTAACTACTCTGCATACAGCATAGGTTTTAGCATGAAATCCGCCGCTGAATCTGCGTATTGACCATAATAGCAGCAGATATATACAGCTGTCTATAAATGACTTAGTCAACACTCCGATAGCCAAAATAATAGAAAAGTTTATTATATCCGCTGTAATCAGTTCGATTCCGACTTTACAAATCTCCGCTTTATCCGGAGTTATAATATTTCTGTCAAGAAATTTTTTAGTTAAGCATAATGAAATTGTTTCCATACGTTTCATCCTTTGCTATTTATTTATAAATTAATTATACAAATAAAAATCCCTAACGTCAAAATTTGTTAGGGACGAAATGCACTTTTTTAGGGAAGAAATGCATTTATTTTGTTTTTTACAAGAGAATGTCACAGCAAAAATATCCGTTTTCCTCAAAGTAGTTGATTATACCATTTTGCATATCAACTATTTTCTGAATATTTTTTATACCTAAACCATGATACTCCTTATTCTTTTTAGTTGTTATAAGATTTTTATTATGTTCAAGAACAGACTCGTCAATTGTATTTTTCATAAATACGGACAAATGACCTTGTTGGAGCTGAACATCTAAATCTATTCGTTTAATTCGGGAGTTTTGGGTTGCTTCAATTGCATTATCAAACAGGTTGCCGAATAAAGAAGCTATTTCATAATTATTTAACCTACTTAAAGCGCCGTTCATTATTCTGGTTCTTACTTTTATTCCTATTTTTTCACATACTGCTAATTTGGCATTGACTATCGCGTCAAAATAATCGTTGTCGGTTTTAACAAAAGTCTTGATCTGCTGTATTTGTTCCTGTGTTACAGACTGTATGTATTCCTTAGCCTTTTCATTTCCTTCATCTAATAAACCTTTCATCATTGTAAAATGGTGAAGTAAATCATGTCTTATTCCGCATACTTTTGTATAGAGTTCATCTACCTCATCGGCGTGTCTTTTATCATACTCTTCTTTTTGCTCTAATGCTTTTATTTTCATTTCACGCTCTGCGTCATTATTTATTTTTATAAAAATATAGTATGTAATAACATTAGCAGCCATAACGCTTATAGATGCTAATAACAGTTCGCTTTTTAACTCACTGTATCTTAAGAACACTTGCATTATTCCAATCGTAGATATTTCTACAACTATAGGCATTAAAATAAGAACAGCAATATTTTTTTTCCTCATTACACCATTGAAACGAAATTTTAATAGTATTATACAAGCGATAATGAATAATGTTTTGCTTAGGACTATTAATGCAATTCTGTCAAAACTCATAGTAAATATCTGATATTCATTTTGATTTGTCAGTACACTTATACATAGAATTGAAAATATAGATGTGAAGTCCAAAATGCAATTAATAAAACCTGATATAAATATTTTAGTATACTTATCTCCGTTTAAGAATACAAGCGCATAAATAGTATATATCAACAGGAATGCTAAGCTTAAAAAGCCCTCGTAAATATATAGTGAATTGAAAAACGTTATGGTTGCCGATGCTATTGCCACAGTAGCAACAAAACCTATATATTTTCTGAAATCGTAGTATTTGCATCCAAAATATATTGTCAAAAAAGCTGTTAGCATTAGCTCTTCAAATATGTTAATCGAAAGTTCAAACAAATCTACCATCTTAATTCCCTCATAAATTTTCCATATAATTTTTGGGCTTCGTCAATTATATCAGTGTTTCTTGTTCCTTTTATTTCACTATTATTTGCCAGCACTACTTTTTTACGTTCAAAATTCTGAATAAATCTGCAATTGATAATATAACTTTTATGCGTATAAATAAATCCGGAATCCGATAATTGAGCGTAAATACTTTTTAATATTCCTCTGAATTTCAGCAATACATTCTCATTTTCGTTATACGCCATTATGTAATTTCTGTCACTTTTTAAATACATAACTTCATTCACATTAATATCAACGATATTTCCCTCAGCTTCAATATGAACAATATCCTTCTGCTGCTTGCGGCGCTCAATCTTTTGGATAAGGTCAATCAGGACATGCTCCAGTCTGTCAAGATCCGCTTTACTGACAAACTGGAACGGATTATAATAGAATGATTGGTAGGCAAGCTCCTCATGAGCGCTTACGAATATGACAGGAATATCCGGCTGCTGCTCCTGCAATTCCTTAACAGCTGTAAACCCATCCTTATCAGGTATGTCAATATCCGCAAGAATTATATCTACAATATTTTTCTTACAATAGTTAGTGAACTCACCGCTGTTATCAAACTCAATGATATTACATTTATAATTATATTTCGACACAATTTGTTCAACACGATTATACAAATCATCTAAAAAAGTAACTTCATCATCACAAATTGCAATTGTTAATTTCATAACTTTATCACCCTCTTTATTTTATACTAAATTATGCAGATTGTCAATCAATAAAAATAGATATAATTGGTATTTAAGATATGGTTACATTTTCGTGTTTCTTAACTAGGTTTGGACTTTTTTCCGTTTTTTGTTTACAAATCACAAAGAGTATGCTATAATATAAAATGGTATAAGATTGAAAAGATGGAGAAATCGAAATGGATAAATTACATGTAAACTTAGGCGCGGATTCATATGATATCTGCTTCACGGACAGCTTCGATAAGCTGACGGAGAGTCTTGAGGAGATAAACGCGCCGAAAAAGCTTTTGATTGTTACAGATACAAATGTTGAGCCGCTCTATGCCAAAGAGGTTAACACGCGGCTTGTTGAGGCAGGCTATGACAGCGCTGTTTACGCGTTTAAAGCAGGCGAGGAAAACAAGAGCATGGACTCAATTCTCGGGATATGCGGCGCGTGTGTAGAGCATGGTCTTGACAGAAAGAGCATGATTCTCGCTCTCGGCGGCGGAGTTGTAGGTGATATGGCAGGCTTTGCCGCGGCGATATATATGAGAGGTATTGATTTCATTCAGATTCCCACAACGCTTCTTTCACAGTCAGACAGCTCTGTGGGCGGCAAGACGGGCATTGACTTTATGGAAAGCAAAAACATTCTCGGCGCGTTTCATCAGCCGAAGCTTGTTTATATAAACGTGAACACCTTAAAAACGCTGCCACCCGTGGAGTTTGTTTCGGGCATGGGTGAGGTCGTTAAGCACGGAATTATCCGTGATGCGGAGTTTTATAGGTTTATAAAGGAAAATTCCGCTCTTATTAAATCTCTTGACAGTGAGACGCTTATTAAGATGTCGAAGATAAACTGCGGTATAAAAGCGAACGTGGTTGAGCAGGATGAAAAGGAAAACGGATTGCGCGCAATTCTTAATTTCGGACATACGATAGGACATGCGGCAGAGTCATCGCTTAATTTTACGGTAACACATGGCGAATGTGTGGGCTTAGGTATGATGGCGGTTTCAAAAATAGCGGTAAGCCGCGGGCTTATTGATGAAGCGACTCTGAAAGATATAGAGGAAACCTTAAGGGAATACGATTTCCGTGTGCGCATGCCGCTTCCGCCTGCAGATGAGATTTACGGCTTCATGCAGAAGGATAAGAAAAAGGCAAACGGAAAGCTTAAGTTTGTTCTGCCTGTTAAAATCGGCGATGTTATGCAGACAAGAGATGTGACAGAGAAAGAGATATATGATGCAATTGAGTTTATTTCGGAATAAGAAAATCACGCAGCTTATATGGCTTGCTTTTGCGGCGGTTATCGTTATAGCGGATCAGGCTGTAAAAAGAAGCATACTCGCCGGATACGTGCAGAATATGAAGTTCGGAGAGCTTCCGGGAGTAGCTGATTTTATATATGTAAAGAATACCGGCGCGGCATTTTCGATGCTGAGCAATAATACATTTATATTGGGCGTTCTTTCTGTGATATTTTGTGTTGCGGTTGTGATATACTGGTTTATCGGGAAGAAAAAGCACGTAATGCGTAGTCTCGCGCTTACGCTGCTTTTTGCCGGCGCGCTCGGAAATGCGATAGATCGTATAGCATACGGGTTTGTAGTAGATTTCATTTCAATAAAGTGGTTCAATTTCCCGGTATTTAATATAGCCGATATGGCAATAGTAGGCGGAGCGATAGCAGCAGTTATCTATTTTATCTTTCTGGATAAAGAGGAACCTGAACATGAATGAGCTTATTCTGAACGTAGATACCGCAGCGGGCAGGCTCGATAAATATATTGCCGATAACAGCGATATCTCACGGAGCTTTGCCGCGAAGCTTGCCGAGGAGGGCAGCGTTTTTGTGAACGGCAAAACAGCCGATAAGAAAACGAAGCTTAAAGAGGGCGATATGATAACCGTACAGATTCCCGAACCCGAGGAGCCCGAGGCGAAGCCGCAGGATATCCCGATAGATATCGTGTATGAGGACGACAGCGTAATCGTTGTAAATAAGCCGCAGGGGATGGTGGTGCATCCGGCGCCGGGCAATCCTGACGGAACGCTTGTAAACGGGCTTTTGTACCATTGCAGCCTGAGCAGCATAAACGGAGTGATAAGACCGGGTATTGTGCACAGAATAGATAAGGACACATCGGGGCTTCTGATAGTGGCAAAGACAAATGAAGCGCACGAGTCGCTTGCGGCGCAGCTCAAGGAGCGCAAGGCGCTGAGAAAATATTACTGCGTAGTAAACGGAAATATAAAAGAGGAGAGCGGCACTATAGATAAGCCTATCGGAAGACATCCGATAGACCGTAAAAGAATGGCGGTCATAGACGGAGGGCGTGAGGCGGTAACGCATTTTAAGGTTCTTGAACGCTTCGGGAAATATACGCTTGTCGAATGCGTGCTTAAAACGGGCAGAACGCATCAGATAAGAGTGCATATGGCGTCGATCGGTCACAGCATAGTCGGTGATCCGGTATACGGCATAAAAAAGGAACGGTTTAAAACAAACGGTCAGCTTCTTCACGCAAAGACGATAGGATTCAAACATCCCGTAACAGGCGAGCTTATGGAATTTGATTCGGAGCTTCCCGAATATTTCGTGAACGTTCTCGAAAGAATACGCCGCGAAGCGACCAGATTCATCTAAAAATTAAATTTTTATGAAATTTGCTATAGTACTTGAATTTTTTCGATAAATGGAGTATGATATAGATTGTGGAATGGAGGAGCATAATGAAAAAGAATTTATGTGTAATCTTCGGCGGTGAGTCGCCGGAGCACGATATATCGCAAAAATCCGTAACATCGGTATTAAATAATCTTGACAGCGAAAAATATAATATATACACTTTAGGAATAACGAGGGACGGCCGTTGGTTTTTATATACCGGAGACTGGTCGCTTATAGAGCCGGGTGATTGGGAGAATGACGCGGAAAATCTGAGATCTGCATTCATATCGCCCGACAGCTCGCAGCATGGTATGATAGTATGCGGCGATAAGCCTGAGCTTATACATATAGACGTGATTTTCCCCGTACTCCACGGCGAATATGGCGAGGACGGCACGATCCAGGGATTGTTTGAGCTTTCGCACATACCGTATGTGGGAATGGGAGTTCTCGCTTCCGCAAACGGAATGGATAAGACATATTCAAAGCTTGTGTTTGATGCTGCCGGAATACCTCAGGCGGCATGGGTTGTGGTAAACTCAACCGATAATATCGCAGAAAAAGCCGATGAAATTGAGGAAAAGCTCGGCTATCCGTGCTTTGTTAAGCCTGCGCGGCTCGGCTCGTCAGTAGGTATCGGCAAGGCGCATACACAGGAGGAGCTTATAGCCGCAATCGAAAATGCAAAAAAATACGATCGCAGGATACTTGTTGAGGAGCATATAGACGGTCATGAGGTTGAATGCTCGGTGCTCGGTAATTCCGATCCGAAGGCTTCAACTGTCGGCGAGATAAAGCCTACTGTTGAATATTATGATTTTGACGCAAAGTACAATGACAATTCAACAGTTCTCGTAATTCCGGCGGAGCTTCCGGAGGAAACGATAAATAAAATACGTGAATATGCCGTAAAAGCATTCAGAGCGCTTGACGGTCAAGGTCTTTCAAGAGTTGATTTCTTTGTGAAATACAGCGACGGCGGCATAGTATTAAATGAAATAAACACATTGCCGGGATTTACGAATATAAGTATGTATCCGAAGCTTTGGGCTGCCGTGGGACTTGGCTATAAGGAGCTGCTTGATAAGCTTATTGAGCTGGCTTTAGAAAGAGTGAAGTAATGGACAACAGAAGTATCGGAGTTTTTGATTCGGGGCTTGGCGGACTTACGGCGGCAAAGGAAATAATGAAGCTGTTTCCGAACGAAAGTATTGTATATTTCGGCGATACGAGCCGTGTTCCGTACGGTACAAGATCAAAGGAT
>JAFLUC010000094.1 GCA_022509005.1 Oscillospiraceae bacterium
AAGATTTGCGCCTACATAGTTTTCATGGATTGTGGCATTTTCCACATTTACAGGAATTTCAAGCGAACCTTCCTCGTCCAGAATATCAACCGGAGCAATATCCAAAAAGCCGTGATCTTCTATGACCTGCCAGTGCATTGCTGTTGATGAGCGCCGTCCGCCGTATGCGGTGTTGCTTTCAACAATAGTACCGTCCACGGACTGCACCAAATTCTGTATGAGTTCGGGTCTTAAATAATTACTGTTAGGCGGTTCACCTGTGGACATCTTAACCGCTACGTTCCCCTCAGGTTCAAAATCGAGAGTTTCATATATCTTTACAAGCGACTCCGGTGTTATTTCCGTTGTCATATACACCACTGGCGCATTTGTATCATCTGTCAGATAATCGGCTGCAAGTGCGGTTTGCTTTGTTTCCGCGTCTGTCCGTGAAAATATCGCAAAGCCCGCGCATATAACGGGTATTGACGTTGCAAACGCTATGCTCTTTTTTGCAGTAGATAAATTTTTCATATTCCACTCCTATTATTTCGCCGCACTCGTCGCAGAATTATACTCCTCGTCTGTTACGGCTTCGCCCCATGTAATTGTATCACTTCCGGGATTTGCGTTTACGGAAATATAGGCGAATTCCTCATCAGCCGCGCCGTGCCAATGCGTTACGCCTGGATTTGCGAGAACTACATCGCCCGGCTTTAATATTCTTGCGGACTGTCCCTGCTCCTGATATATACCGATTCCGTCCGTTACTACTATTACCTGCCCGCCCTCATGACTGTGCCAATCGGTACGTGCGCCCATCTCAAAAGTATAATTCCTTATTTCCGGACTATTGAATATTTCCTCATTCGGTACAAGCGTGTTTACGAATACATTCCCGATGTAACCCGATTCAGTCACAGCCTCGCCTGTCGGGAACATTGTGTTATCTGTATCCTCCGCATGACCATTTGCGCGAGCCTCTGCAACTGCTGCTGCGTGCTCCTCGCTGCTTACCTTTTCATACCATTGTGTTCCGCCCGGCACTCCCGGATTTACTCCGAGCGCTATATGAGAGAACCAACTATTATCAGCTGCCGAATGAAAATGTCTCACATTCGGCTCTATGAAAATAACATCGCCCGGCAGCATAAGTCTCGGTGACTGACCTTCCATACCGAATACGCCAGTTCCTTCTGTTACAAGAAGTATCTGACCACCCGCATGGCTGTGCCAGTCAGTTCTTGTGCACGGCTCGAATGTCACAAGTCCGAAGGACGGAACATTAAATACGTCCTCGTGCGATACAATATTTTTTAAGTATGAAACTCCTGTAAATCTAGGTGCGACAGGATTCAAGTCACCCATTCCGAATACATTTGATATTGTTGTAATTTCTCCGTCAGGTGCACCTGATTTTATAATCGTGACTGTCTGTGTTTCCTGTTCCCAGTCAACCGAAAGCCCAAAGTTTTCCGCGATAAAGCGTATCGGGAGCATTGTTCTGTCGTTTATTATCGCAGGTGCAACATCAAGCGTGTATTCCTCACCAAGCACATATGCCGTTGTGCTGTCGGCTGTAAGAGTAATCACCCTATCTCCGTAGGTAAGTCCGGCTGTTTTTGAGCTGTCACTCCATGCTACATCACCACCGATTGCTTCAATAACTGTACGGATTGGAAGTAATGTTCTATCATTTACGATAACCGGCGCTGTGCCGTTTTCGTCGATATTCTGCTGTTCGCCGTTTACTGTCATTACCGGATTTCCGATTTGCATTGTAATAGTTACTTCGTCAGCCACCTGTGCAGGTGTCGGTGTTTCCGCTGTCGGAATAGGTGTTTCCGAAGCTGCCGCAACAGCGGAATTTATCGCGCCTGTTATATTCAGTGTCCTAGGATAACCGTTGTACGGTGTGCAGAGAAGCGCTGCTGCAAGCATTGTGTCGCTTGTGTTGCCCGCCGCTGTATTTGCCGCGAGATTATCCGCAACCTCAGCTTCGCGTCCACCCTGAGCACCTATTACGGTTAAATCAATTAGCGCCTGCTTCGCCGCATCGTCAGAGGTTGGAACGGCTGTACCGTCAATAACCGCGTTTACCGCTTCAATTATCAATTCCTGAGTTTCCTTGTCAAGATTATCGTCTATATAATCATGGTCATCATCCGACTCATAATGCTCTATAATGCTCAAAAGTTCCTCAGAATCGCTTGAATAATCGGTTGTAATAGTTTCAGTTTTGCCCACCGGTTCCTCCGGCGCTGTTATTTCCTGTCCTCTGTCAGCGTTGTTTATAACACTCAGAGCAAGCGCAGTCTTTTCCACGCCGTTGTATTCGGAGTTAAGCAATACCGCCGCGCGCAGCATATCCGCAGAATGTCCGATACTAAGGTTACCGTTCGCATGACCGCCAAGCTGTCCGCCGCAGTTGCCGTTGCCGACAATCGTGCAGAAAGTCAGAAACTCGCGCGTATAAAGGCTCAATCCGGTTCGGTTATAAAAATCTCCAAAGCATATTCCCGAAAGATAAATCGTCTGTAAACGCGATGCTTCCGTCATTCCGTCTGAAATCGTACCGATTGTCGGACCGAATAATGTACGCTGTACCGCAAGTCCGTCATCATATCGCGTTTCCTCCGTTGAGGTTATACGGCTCTCATAAGGCACTGGCTGTCCAAGCGCTTCCAATGCTGCATCAGCCGCGTCAAGTGCGCCTGCCGCTCTCGTATAGCCACAGTATGCCGCACTGTGATAAATAGCCTCTTTAATCTCAACAGCTGTAAGTCCGTCCTTAAGCGCAGCTTCAACCTCTCCGGCGATTTCGTCATACAGTCTGTTTGAGCTGAGCGTTACCAATGTGGATAAATGCTGCATCTTAACATCGAGATTTTCATTTATAAAATCCTCTGTGTCACTGTCGTTAAGTTCCGAAAGCGTAGCGGTCAGTTCAGCCGCATCTGTTGAATAAACCGTATCACTTATCGCAAGTGCGCTCACCGCGCTTGAAGCTGTCAGAGCAAGAGCTGTCAGAATTGATAGTAATTTTTTCATTAAAAGTTCCTCCCTATATACGTCTTATTTCATATAATTTAATTGAAATATTCGGCAATTTCTTTCATTCTTGCACTCTGCACCGTATGGAACGGGCAGCGTTTGTCGCAATGTCCGCATCCTATGCAAGAATCCGCCCTGACGGACAGCTTTTGATAGTGATTTGCCGCCATATCGTCACCCGCAAGAGCAAGATCGTAATATTTATTTACAAGTCCCACATCAATACCTGCGGGACATGGCTGACAGTGATTGCAGTACACGCAGTTGCCCTCTGCGGCAGCCGGCGTAAACTGACCGATTATCGAATAGTCTGTCTCTGTTTGGGGAGCATCCGCAAAGCCGAGCAATGTGTTTAAATCCTCCAGATTACGTACACCTGGAACAACAGCAAGCACACCCGGACGGTCAAGAGCATAACGGATACACTGATACTTTGTCATCGCAATACCAAATGGCGACGTTTTTTCATCCAGTAATTGTCCTCCGTGAAAAGGTTTCATAACCGAAATACCAACACCCATTGTCTCGCATCTGCGGAACAGCGCCGCCCTCTCCGAAACAGAACCGATGCCATATTCGTCACCTTGCTCCAAATCGTAAGCAGGGTTGATGGAGAACATCATTAAATCAATAAGTCCTGTATCTAAAACACGGTTCGCAACGGATGGTGTATGAGAAGAAAAACCAATATGACGTACCTTACCGTCATCCTTCAGCTTCTTTATGTAATCAAAAATACCAGCTTTTACTAATTCATCAAAGTCATCGTCCTCATCTACACAATGCAAAAATCCGAAGTCGGCATAATCAGTTCCGAGCATTTTAAGCTCCCATTCAAAGGTTTCCTGAATTAACTTTAAATCTCGTGACCAACCGTATTCACCTTTTTCATTGTATACTGCTCCGAAATGCAGCTGAAAAAACACCTTGTCGCGCTGTCCGTCAATCGCGCGTCCGAACGGTTTATACACATTTTTTCCGCCTGCGCAAAGGTCAAAGAAATTGATTCCTTTTTCGATAGCAATTCTTATCGTCCTCTCTATTTCATCGTCTGAACAGTTTTGAATACCACCCATACCAAGACCGAGTACGCTAAATTTTTCATTTGCCGTGCCTCGAGGAAGCTGTCTGTATTCCATAAATATCTCCTCCTGTTAAGCTATATTTCTTTCACTTACTATAAGTCCACCAACATACGCCATATCCGGCAGGCATCCAGCCAACAACGCGGACAATCCATGTGCAGACGGTGGACGATTTTTTAACATCATTCGCCGTCAGCATTCAATCCCCACCGATCCGCTGCGTCATCCATGTCACTCTGATCGCTGAATCCTTTGAAGTACGGTTCGCCTGTGTCAAGCGCCGTCATTTTTGCCATTTCCTCATCGGTTAGTTCAAAATCGAACAGTTCAATGTCCTCCCTGATGTGATCGGGATTGTTCGAGCCGGGTATAGCGATATGTCCCGCCTGCAGATGCCATCTTAAAATCACCTGCGCGGAGGATTTACCGTGCGCTTCGGCAATCTCAACTATTGTTTCGTCTGCAAACATCTCCTGAGTATGTCCGCGTCCGCCGAGCGGATACCACGCCTCAATTACCGTGCCGTACTGATCGAGGTACTCCATCATCTCGGCTTGCTGATAATACGGATGTGTTTCAACCTGATTTACCGCGGGCGGTATTGTCGCAATTTCCATAATCTCGCCAAACAATCTCGTGTTAAAATTAGAAAGTCCGATAGCCTTGATTTTACCTTCCGCTACTGCCTGTTCCATAGCCTGATAGCCTGCGATATAGTCGCCCATCGGCTGATGCAGGAGCATTAAATCAACATATTCAAGTCCCAATCTTTCAAGACACGCGTCAATGCCGTCCATGTCATATCCGCTCGGCCACAGCTTGGTGGTGACAAAGATTTCTTCTCTGGTAACAATACCCTCGTCAATCGCTCTCTTTATTCCGCGTCCTACGCCTTCCTCATTGTTATACGCCGTAGCGGTATCAATCAGACGTGCGCCGCTTTGGAGTGCCCAATAAGTGGTGTCCTCCGCCTGCTCGTCTGTCAGAGTAAACGTACCGATACCGATTATAGGCATCTCAAGTCCGTTATTTAAAAGAACAGTGCCTTTTTCAAGGTCAAACTCGTTTGTGTGTACTGCTTCGGTATCCGGGGTTTCCTCCGGCTCCTCCTCATACGTTCTTGTAATCGTTACCGACTGAGTCGCTTCGTTCCATTCAACGCCCCAGTCAAGACTCTCCGCTATAAAGCGTATCGGCAGGTATGTTCTGTCGTCAATAATAACCGGTGTAACATCAAGCGTCTGAGGCTCGCCGTTAAGATAAGCAGTGTTCGAATCAATCACAAGATCAATCGTGTTCTCGCCATATGTAATCGTTGCCGTGCGCGTTGTATCATCCCATGCAATCTCTCCACCTAAAGTCTCTACCACGGCTCTTACGGGCAGTATCGTTCTGTCGTTTGAAATAATCGGAGTAGTTCCTCTACCGGGATCTACCTCCGCGCTCACTCCGTCAACAGTCATGGTCGGACTGTTAATTGTCATTACAAGTGTCTGCTGTACCTCGTCCGCCTGCACAGATGCAACCAGACCGAAGCACATTACAATGGATAATAGAGTTGAAATAAGTTTTTTCATTTTGATTTCTCCTTTATATTTATTATTTATTTTTCATTCTGCTGAGTTTTCTCAAAGCAAGCGATAGATAATGTCCGATAAAAACAAACAATCCCATCACCGCTATATAATCGAGCAGAAAGAATATAAGCGGTTCTTCAAAATCGAAAAACACAAATTGAATTTTCAAAAGCATGTAGCTTCCTATATCGCGTTTAAAAAATGCATATACACCATATCCGGCAATCAAGCCTCCGATAATGCGGACAATCCATGAGCGAACTGCGGATGATTTTTTAAGCATCCTTTTCATTCCGTTCATCATCATGCCCCAGTGCAGTCCTATATGAAGTGAAATAAAAACAAATCCCCAATATGCCGACAGTATATGCAGCGTCCGCGCCCATGACGTTCCGCCATAAATCGGCAGAAACGTCAGTGCGTGATGTGAAATAACAATACCGCTTATCGCTGAGCCTATCATTGATGAAAGGGATAAAAACACAAGAACAGTCTGCCAAATACGAAACGGCGTGTATTTTCCTTTGAATACATTTCTGCTCCACCGGTTGTTTAATACATGATGCAGGATAAACAGCGTGAACATCCCTATTCCTAAGACTTCGTGCGCTGCTTCTCCTATAAGACTGTAAGCCATCAGAAGGAGCAGTGCGATTGTCATTAAGATGTCTATGACAATTTTGATAATTTGCTTTGGTTTCATTGATTTGTCCTATCTTTATCAATATCCCAGCTTAGAAAGCCAACTCTCGACCGCTGTTCTTGCACTGGATTGATCGTTTTGTGCGGTTGCACCCGTGACGGCAAGACCTGTCTCCACAGTCGCTCCGCTCAGCTTGCTTTTCATTGTTCCTTCTGTGCCCGACAAACCACTGCCTGCGTGCGTACAGAAAGGAATAACCGTTTTGCCGTCAAAATCGTAGCTTTCAAGGAAGGTATAAACGATCATCGGCATATCGCCCCACCAGTTCGGATAACCGATGAATACCGTATCATAATCAGAGAAGTTTATAATTTCATCCTTGATAGCCGGTCTTGCATTTTCATTCTTTTCCTGCTGTGCAACCTCGGTCAGTTCCTTATATGTCGTTGGATAATAGTCATCTGCCGGAAGAATTTCAAAGGTATCTGCGCCCGTCTCCTCAGCAATCATGTCAGCAACAATCGCCGTATTTCCTTTTTCAATTACGCCGACGCCGTATTGTTCACCGGTTCTTGAAAAATATGCGACAAGGATATTACTGCCGTTTGTTTCTGTTGTTGCTCCGCCGTTTTCCTGCGAAGTGTTATTTTCCGCCACAGGGTCATCACCATTCGCCGAAGCCGGACTTTGTGTTGTGTCATTGTTTCCGTTACTGCATGCTGCCATGGAAACAGCCATGCAA
Source organism: Oscillospiraceae bacterium (assembly GCA_022509005.1). Taxonomy (GTDB): domain Bacteria; phylum Bacillota; class Clostridia; order UBA1381; family UBA1381; genus Ornithomonoglobus. Next base: position 7,081 of record JAFLUC010000094.1, read on the forward strand.
ATGATAAGAAGCATTACCAGTAATTTTTTCATATCGTTCTCCTTATTCTTGTGGTTTAAGTGGTCCGTAATAATAGCTTGCCGTTGCACCGCCGTCAATTAAAATTGTTGAGCCTGTGATAAATGCGCCTGCAGGTCCCATGAGCAGTTCCGCGACATTCGCCACTTCGTCCGCTGTACCCGGACGACCTGCCGGACATTTCGCAAACATATTTTTATAGAAATCGCCGCGCGGTCCGTTAAACTCGTCGATAGCAAGCGGGGTTACAATAATTCCGGGGGCAATGTCATTAAGTCTTGCGCCGCGTTCGCCCCATTTAACAGCCTCCGCCATTACACGCTTCTCGTTACAGCGCTTAGCCATTTGATAAGCATGAAGCGTGTCGTGGATATTTTCAGGTTGCAATATCTCTAAACCTAAAAGCTCCTCTGTTGGCGTTGTCGCAAGCAATTCATCTTCTTCAGGAGTGAGTGCTGGCATACGGAATCCGCTCTGACTTGAAATAGTCACGCCGACTCCGCCTTCTTTAATAACCTTTCCGACTTCCTCCAAAAGTACGGCTGTACCGTAAAGGTTAACCTTCAAAATTGCTTCAATAGGCGCTTGGCTCGGCGATACGCCCGCCGCATTGATTAAAGCGGAAATCTCGCCGTACTTCTGTGCTTCTGCGATTAAATTCATTATGGATTCACGCGAGGATAAATCCATTTCCACCGGAATAGTATCAAATCCCGCGTCATTCATTATTTTTGAAATAGTCTGAGCGTTATTTATGC
>JAFLUC010000095.1 GCA_022509005.1 Oscillospiraceae bacterium
CTGTGGAAACCTCGCCCAGTTGCAGAGTTACTTTGTTTATCTTTGTCACGTCATTTGCTGCGGCTGTGTTTTCCAGTGTCTTGATGACGTGAAATACTACTCCAAGCTCGTGCATAATTATTTCTTCTTGCCAAACTTAATATGAATAGCCTGCTTTGCGGCATACGGAAGAATTCCTTTAAGCTTATCTTCAGCCTTCATCATTTTGGAGCATTCAGGATTATCACGGTGCAAAGTGATAGCGTCAAAGGCACACTTTGTGGTACAAACACCGCAACCGATACACTTGTTAGGATCAACAATTGACGCACCGCAGGAAAGACATCTTGCTGTCTCCTTTTTCACCTGCTCCTCAGTGAACGCAATACGCTCGTCCTTGAAGCTCTTGCGAAGCGCCTCATTGTAGCCGATACGCTGACGGGGTGTGTTATCGAAGCTTTCTTCGTCAATCTTTATATCATTTTTATTAAGCTCAATAAACTGACGGCGGTTTCTGCCGATAGTAAGGCTTGAATGGGGCTGTACGAATCTGTGAAGTGAAACAGCACCCTCTTTACCTGCCGCAATGGCATCAATAACAAACTTCTGACCGCTGTAGGAATCTCCGCCGACAAAAATATCGGGTTCTGCTGTCTGATAGGTTACAGGGTCTGCCTTAACGGTTCCGTTGGGATTAAACTCAACCTTTGTATCTTTCAAAAGCTCTTTCCAATCCACCTTGAGACCGATACAGTACAGAACTGTTGTGCACTCAGCATCTTCTGTCTGGCTATCATCAAAGGTAGGAGCAAAGCGACCCTCTGCGTTCTTAACTGAAAGGCACTTATGGAAGCGGATTCCCTTGCACTTGCCGTTTTCGGTCAAAACTTCGGTCTGACCCCAGCCTGCGTGAATTTCAATACCTTCGCGTTCACATTCACTGCGATCTTCCTCGCCCATAGGCATATCGTCATAGCTTTCAAGACAGTACAGTGAAACGCTGTCAGCGCCGCAACGAACTGCAGTACGGGCTACATCAGCACCGATATTACCGCCGCCGATAACTACTACCTTGCCTGAGAGCTTTCCTTCGCCGCCGATGTTAATTGCGCGCATAAAATCAATACCGGCTACTACGCCCTGCGCATCATCACCGGGAACTCCAAGCTTTCCGCCGCTTTGAAGACCGACAGCAACATAGAAGCCCTTGTAGCCCTGCTCACGAAGCTCAGCAATAGTAACATCCTTGCCGACTTCAACTCCGCAACGGAACTCAACGCCCATTTCACGGAGAATATCAATTTCAGCCTCAACTACGTCCTTTTCAAGACGGAAGTCGGGTATACCGTTCATAAGCATACCGCCGGCTCGTGCTTCTTTTTCAAAAACGGTGGGACGGTACCCTTTTTCAGCCAAATAGAAGGCGCATGAAAGTCCTGCCGGGCCGCCGCCGATTATAGCGATCTTTTCCTCAAACTCTCCCCTTGATTTCGGTATTACCTTTTTAGGAATAAAACGTGTTTTAGCGTCAAGATCCTGTTGTGCAATAAAACGTTTTACCTCGTCTATTGCTACCGCCTCGTCAATAGTGCCTCGTGTGCAAGCTTCCTCACAACGGCGGTTGCAGATGCGTCCGCATACTGCGGGGAACGGATTCTCTCTCTTAATAAGCTCAAGCGCCTCTGTGTACTTACCTTGTGCCGCAAGCTTCAAATAACCCTGAACGGCAATGTGAGCCGGGCAAGCGGTCTTGCAAGGTGCAGTACCTGTTTCGTGGCAGTTTATGCGGTTTTTGTCGCGGTATTCTTCCTCCCACATCTCAGGGCCCCATTTTCTCTCGCTGGGAAGTACCTGACGTGGATAAGTGAATTCCGAACCATCTGCATGGCACAGCTTTTGACCAAGCTTTACTGCACCTGCAGGGCAATACTCAACACAGCGTCCGCAAGCAACACACTCGTTTTTATCAACGTGAGCAACATAAGCAGAGCGGGACATATTGGGAGTGTTGAACAACTGAGAGGTACGAAGCGCATAGCATACATTTACGTTACAGTTGCAAATAGCGAATATTTTTTCTTCGCCGTCGATATTGGTAATCTGATGAACGAAACCGTTCTCTTCACCCTTTTTGAATATCTCAAGCGCTTCTTCACGGGTTATGTATCTTCCGCCCTTATTGGTTTCAACAACGTAGTCAGCCATATCACCAACGGCAACACACCAGTCGTTGAAATCGTCTGCACAGCCCTCATCGTAGGTTCTGCGTGACAGACGGCATGAGCACGGTGAAGCGGCATATTTGCCGTCATATTTGTCAAGCCAGTGAGAAATGTGTTCAATGGAAATGGATTTTTCCTCCATCTCGATAGCCTTTTCAACAGGTATAACATGCATACCGATTCCCGCTCCTCCGGGAGGTACCATGGGAGTAACTTTTGTAAGAGGCAGGAACGCCATGCGTTCAAAGAATCTTCCCACCTCAGGACGTGAGTCCAGAAGATCTCTGTTCATATTAGTGAACTCGCCTACACCCGGAACAAACATCGGAAGTACCCAGCGTTTTTCACCGTTCGGGTTCTTTCCGTCAAGATTTTCCCAGTTATATTCAAGCAGTCCTGTCCAAGACATATGCTCAAGCATCTTTTCAAGCTTTTCTTCTTCTATGCCTGAAAGCTCCTGTATTTCCTTGAAGGTTTTGGGCTGACGAAGACCCATTTTCATTGCAAGCTCTGCCTCCTCATCGGTGGCAATAGCGGCAAGTCCCCAATATTCAGGGTCATCCTTAGTTATCTTTTCTAAGCCAAGTTTCTGAGGAATTCGGTCTGTGATCATTTTTCCAAGCTTTGCGATAGGCTCACGGAACGGCTCATCATCAGAAGCACACTTTGGTTTTATAAAATCTGTACTGGACATAGTATTCTCCTTTCTTAAAAACGCCGTATGCTGTTATAAGTATACGGCGTATAGTGATATTATTTATGCTTTTGCTGTTACTTTTGCTCCGTCTTCAACGCGTTCCATTGCCTCTTCAAAATCTCTCGTTCCTACGAAGACATCCTTCTTGTACGGATTGATGTGCAACTTCTTTGCGCGCTTGATGATGTAAGCAAGTGCCGCCATATTAACAAGAATAGAAAGTATTGCTACTACGCCGCCGGCACGCGGATCTACTGCTGTGGGATGGATTGCGGGATCCATAAAGCCGTCCGCATAAAGCGATGGAAGAACTGAGAATACGCTGGAATCCTGGAACAGCGGGAATACCTGAGCAAACATACACCACGTTGCAAGCGTATTAGCACGGTTTTGAATCCAACCGCCCTTGTTCCAGAAAATAGCCGCAACTGTGGGAGCAAGCAACAATGCAAAGCCGCAATACCACGAGTGAGTGGGAAGATTAAGGTATGTATACTCAAAGTTCCAAATGTCATATGCGATAATGTATACCCAAGTCATATCGGGCCAAATCATATCGTCTTTCTTCTTAGATGTATATATACCCCACCAGCTGGTCATACAGAAAATATTGATTATACCGGCAAGACCGTTTGCAATATTCCACCAGCCGCCGTAGAGCCAAACGCCCTCACTTGAAAGCCACCAACGGCTTCCTGTTTCCGCCAAAGCGATAGAACCTTTGACCGCGCTTTCAAAGTCACTGCCTACAGCAATTAGAATGTTGATAGCAACAATGATGAACGGGAAAGGCTTGAACCAGTCTTTTTTGCCGAGACCGGTCTTATACTTAAGCATCATAAAGCCGATACAGCCTGCCGCCGACGCATAAAGCTTGGCATAATGGAACCAGCTGTTCATATGTACATAAGTTTGGTTGGTAAGAGCCCATTCGGCACCCTTGGCCGCACATACGTAAATAGCTATGAAGTAAACTGTCAAAGCACCCAGAACGCCAAAGAAAAAGCCGTAGCCGCCAACCTTTGTTCTTCTTTGGATCTCATTGGTTAGGATAAGTGCACCGAACACCAACACCCAGCCGAGAACCTGATAAATCGAATTGTCTCCATATACTTGGAAAAACATGATTATATCCTCCTCATATTTTATCTTTTTTGACAATATAAATATATCATTTGTCGCTATTGCAAAACAATTCAAATTATGTTATAATTTATTACACTTTGGAATAAATTATAACATTGGTGATATATCATGGATACCGATTACATAAAAGAATTTGTTATGCTTTCGGAATGTCTCAATTTCAGTGAGGCGGCAGAGCGTCTGTTCATCTCTCAGTCATCTCTTTCCAAACATATCAATACTTTGGAGCGTGAATTGGAAGCTAAGCTGTTCGTTCGCACCACTAGGAGCATACGGCTCAGCAACGTGGGTGAACTGTTTTTGCCTTACGCACGAAAAATTGCTGACTTATGTTCGGAATCGCGAATTGCGGTGGAAGATTATAACAGCCGTTCCTCGACTTCTCTTACGATTGCCGTAATGCAAAATCCTCAATATTACGATCTTGCCAAATATCTCACAGGCTTTCGAAAAGCGTACCCCGACCTGAGTTTTTCTATGGTGGAAGCCGACGAATTCGGTCTTTATGATATGTTCAAAAGAAAGCAGGTGAATATATTCCCCACCTATTCCTCCCTATGCGATTCGGAGAATTTTATTTTCATGCCCATGGTGGAAAGTGCCATTGTGGCTATCTTCCGTAAGGATCATCCGTTTGCAAAGTCTCATAGTATCAGTCTGCATCAATTGAGCGGCGAACGTCTTCTTTTACCCACACGGGGAGGAGCTCTTTCAAACAAGATACGCTCAGCCTTTCGCAATGAGAACATAAATCCCGATGTTGTATATGAGGGCAGTTCAATCGGCTGCGTGGACTTAGTTAAGGCAGGTATGGGTGTTTCTCTTCACGCAAGAGAGTTTGCAGCGGTACTCTCACGGGACACTGATGTGTCTTGTGTGGAAATAGAACCTGCTCTGACATTCATTTACGGGCTCGGGCACAGGGCTCCCGCCGAGCTCTCCCACGCTGAACAGTTATATCTATCTTATATGAAGCAATACGAGCTAAAATAACAGGTATTGCAGCATACATAAATATACTAATCCTTCACTGTGGATTGATATTACCAAGGTGTGACGCAATCGGAAGGTTACGATAACCGCAGCAGATATTGCTCTTACCTATAAAAGAAATAACAAAAAGGGACATAAATTCCTTGATGTGTGCAAGGCTATCCAAGATGTTTTAACTGAAACAGAAGAATGGAAGGCTCTTCCTGATTACGAATTTATATATGAATGAGATGAGGTGCAGAAATGAAAAAGAAAATATGGATACCTATTGTAATAGCGGTATTGCTTGCAATCCTCGTTATACCGATTCCAATCGGTGTATATAAGGACGGCGGTACACGGGAATACTCAGCTATGACCTACAAAATTGTGGTCTGGAACCGTTTGGGCGCAGTCGAAGATAACGCATATCACAAAACAAGGGTGTATTTATTCCCCAACAACTTCAAATCCATAGACGAGCTATGGCACAATGAAGAGGACAAGGTAGAGCACACTTTTATCGCTACCGTCGTTGAAATCAATGACTCCGGCGTCGTGGTGCAGCCGGTTGCAGACAGTGAAATGCTCGCCAGCAGCGATAAAATTTCCTTCGGCACAGGGGATCTTGAAAAGATAGGCGCCGAAATCGGCAGCGTTGTACAGATAACCTATATAGGCAGTATTATGGAATCTTATCCGGCACAGATCAATGCAATAAGCTGGAAATTGTCTGATGACCTTAGCCACTTAGAATACACTGAGCAATGGTTGGATAAAACGACTGCAGAGAAATGCGGTAATAACATTTTTAATGATATAGTTATTACAAAGATCTATTCCAACTGTTTCTTTGCCAGAACGGTTATTCCTCTGCCTTATGAAATCAAGCTGAATGGTGCTCTTTCGGATGAATGGTGTGTCGGCGATCAGATTATCTGTACCTATGAGAACACTTATTACGATCAGGAAAATAACCGCGTAGAAGCAGATATGCTGACCGTGAAAGCGAGTGATTGGCAACCCGATCCTGACGTCGCCTATAAGCCGGTTATCTATTTCTATCCGGAAAAAGAAACGGATATTACCGTTAATCTCACCCTGAACGGCAGATTGACCTGCACATATCCTGCTTACAACGGCGGCTGGAAGGTAACTGCTTTGCCTGACGGTACGCTGACTGACGCCAAAGGCCAGACCTATAACTACCTCTACTGGGAGGGCGAAACCTATGCCGAGTACGATTTTTCAAAGGGCTTTTGTGTAAAGGGAAAAGATACGGCAGTATTCCTTGAAGATGCTCTTGACAGGCTCGGTCTTACCCGCCACGAAGCCAACGAGTTTATTGTGTACTGGCTACCGTTGATGGAGCAAAATCCGTATAACATTATTTCCTTCCAGACAGATATCTACACCAATGCAGCACAGCTTGAGATTGACCCTGCACCCGACACGCTGATCCGCGTGTTTATGGCTTGGCAATCATCCGACAAATATGTGAAATTATCTGAACAAGAACTGACTGCACCTGAGCGCAACGGCTTTACCGTTGTTGAATGGGGCGGAACTAAAATAAAATAATTGATAATACCAAAAGGCGTCGCAGAGAATTAACACTATGTTGATGCTTTTCAAATTTATTACACTCAAATTTAAAGCCTTAGTAAACAAATAAAAAAGCGAGGATGATAGCAGAGCAATATCATCCTCGCTTTTTACTAATCCGTTTTATATAAAAGCAAAACTTTTTTTCCTAACATTATGATTCTTTATTGACAATCTGTTTTACTCATCTCAAGTAGATGAAGTCAGATTACTTATAAAGAGGGCCATAATTCTGACATGCACGGAAGTCTGCGGACTGCGTATCCTCTGTGCCGAAGGCAGCCCATGCGTGCGGGCGGAAAATCTTTTCCTGAGGCACATTGTGCATATTAACGGGAATACGAAGCATTGATGCAAGGGTTATCAAATCAGCACCAACGTGACCGTAAACAGTAACGCCGTGATTTGCGCCCCAGTTTGCCATAACGCTGTAAACGTCGCTGAAAGCGCCTTCACCTGTAAGACGTGGAACAAACCACGTTGTGGGCCATGAGGGGTCGGTTCTCTTGTCAATAGTATTATGAATTTCATCGGGAAGGTCGACTGTGTACCCTTCGGCAATCTGCATAACGGGGCCAATACCGTCAACAACATTTACTCTAAGCATTGTAACAGGCATTTGTGCTTTGCATCTGAAATGGCTTGAATATCCGCCGCCACGGAAGTATTCATAATTTGCCCTGCACCAGTCAGTAGCATCAAGACAGGCTTTAATATCTTCTAGGGTCATTTCCCAGAACGGCTTCATACAACCCTCGCCGTTATCATTTTTAGCAGCGCCGCTTCCGTCAAGAGCCGTAGCGCCTGAATTTATAAGGTGAATAAAGCCGTTTTCGGCTAATCCGTCAGGGCGAACACCAGTTACACGCTGGCAGGCATCAGGGCTCCAATAGGTGCGCACATCGTGAAAACAAGGTGCTGAATGTGAAACGAGAGTACCCAGCATCATGGAAACGCCGTTAAGAGTATCGTTTTCCGTTGCAAAGGGGGTGGGCATTTTAGCACCGTTCCAGTCAAAGGTTGATGCCATAATTGCTTCGGTGAAATCTGCGTTAGGCAGCCAGTCAGTCCAGTTGCGCTGACCCTGAAAACCGCCTGCAACGGCATTTTTGCCGAGTGCTTCCTCATGCCAGCCCATTTCGTCAAGCTTTTCGTTACCGTAAAGAATGTCACGCATAACCA
>JAFLUC010000096.1 GCA_022509005.1 Oscillospiraceae bacterium
TTGCCTTTGATTCAGCTGTTACCACCTCAGGAGCAGGCTCTGTGCCGCTGCCTGTAACAACATTCTCCACCTCAAACATGGAGATATTCATTTCCGGTTCGTTATATAATTTTTTCATTACTTTATACCTCCTGTTAAGATTATTCTACAGTTATATATGCTGTTGCGTCTTTATCTTCTAAACCGTTGATGATGAAACCTACAACAGCATTAGCATTTGTGAGAGTAGTTGTGTTGAATGTTTTTTCTCTTGTGTCGCCGTTTGATGTAACAACAAGCTTCAACGCGCCTGAAATATCTTCTAACATAGCTTTGAATGCTGTAGCTACAGTATCACTGTTTTCGCCCTTGAATGCACCAATATTTTCAGCCGGTACAGTCACCGGTGTCGGCTCCGGCTCTTCCGATACAGCCTTAAGCTCTATGCTATATACACACAAAGCACTGCCTTTCGAATATAGATATACCGGTTCATCAGCATCTACTGTAACTGTAAGTGTCGCCGCTTCATATTTTGTAGCCGATGTTGTAGCGCTACCTATTGCTGCTCCACCTTGCTTTGCTTCAATAGTTCTTGCCGCATCACCTGTGCTTGCAAAGCTAACAACAAGCTGACCCTTTCCTTCCGGGATGATCTTTACTGCATTAGCCTCGCCTGAATTCTTTATATTTATTCTTGATCCTGCTATATCCAAAGTAGTCGTACCCAAAACAACTACATAATCATCTATAAGAGTAGTTCCGTCTGCCAGAGTAACTGAACTATCTGCGGTAGCATCTGCAGCATTCCATGCTGTGCCTACCGGGAACGGCTGCTGTACAGCAGATTCCGTTGGTTCATCTGATGGCTCCTCTGACGGTTCCTCCGACGGTTCCTCCGACGGTTCCTCCGGATCCGGATCTACAGTATCTTTGGGTGTTACCATAAGGGTTATGTCGCCAACATACATATTACCTGCATCGCAGTATAAATAGTATGTTTTACCACATGAAAGAGGTGTAGATACGCTCTTCATCACTTTTTTTGCTGTGTCATCCTCGACATTAACATTAAGTACTTTGGAAGTTGTTACATTCTGATCATTATCCAAGAGATACATATTAGCCCTACTGTTATTGGATAGTTCAATTGTTAACGTGGCGGATTTACCATCGGGAACTTTTATTGACAAAGCCTTGTTCGTACCCATAGCAGCAACAGTATATGTGCCTTCTTTATCAGAATATGACGCATCACCTTTTGTGGCTACTTTATTATAAACATACAGTATACTCGGTTCTGTTTCTTGATTAGCATCATCGGCTACAAATTTGGCTTCAGCCCCTTTGCTATTGCTTAAAGTCCACTTATAAGTTACATCATCGGCAGCACTTGTTGTAACAGCCATACCTGCGAAGCAGGAAACGCTGATTGCCGCTGCCGTTAATAGCGACAGCAATTTAAATTTTTTCATAATAAAAATACCTCCGTTCGTTTTTAGCCCGGCTTAGGCGTACCGAGCTTATTTTGTTTTATTTAGGTTATATAAATATTACCATAAAAATCTGTATTTTGCAATAGAATTGGTTAACATTCACAAAAAATCTGTAATTGTAGTCTAAAAAATCTTTAAAATATACAGAAAAACCAAAACAAACAAAAACAAAACCAAAAACCGCCGGTTTCCCGATGCGATTCTCTTGTGTTATTAAATTTGCATGAATTTCAAAAAACTGTTGAATTATGTGGAAATTTATGATAAAATATCAGTCGGAAAGTCAGAGATAAAGACGTAAGGACGGTTAGTTGCTTCTTTCATCACTAAGCACAGCAGTGTTTTAGTCTATGGAAGGAGATGATGCCTATGAAGAATGTGGCATTTAAAATAGTCGTTGGACTATTGATATGTGCTATGATATTCATAGCATTTGCGCCGATAGCGCAATAAAAAACGACCGCCTCTTATATGTTGGAAGCTGAGGCGGTTATTTTTACTGTATGAAGCAACTGACCGTTTTTACGATCTGCTTTTCTTTATTTATATTATACTATACATTTTATCTTTTGTCAAGTTAATTATTTCGGCAATACGTTGTTGCCAAGATCAAAAACGGTCCTACGCCTTTGAAGTCGTTATCGCGTATCGGCTCGCTGAAATAATAATCAAGCGTGCCGTCACGTCTTGTGTTATCGGCAGGTCCCAAGCCCGCAACCGAGCAGCCCTGCGTAATATACACGCCGCCGTCCTTCTCACGGATAAACTCATTTAAGATACCGTCTACAGCCTTATCAAGATACGGTCTGTATTCAGCTTCATCGATATATCCGAGACGTATCGCCTTTTCAAGCGCGTATGCGAACATACACGTGCAGGTCGATTCACGGTAGTTATCGCTGCGGCGGTTATCCATAACCTGATACCATACACCCTTCTCATCCTGATACTTTACAACATTGGCTATTGCCTTGCGGAACAATCCGATAAGAGTTTCGCGGCCCGGATGATCTGCTGGGAAATAATCAAGTGTATCTAAGAGCGCCATGCAGAACCAGCCTACAGATCTTCCCCATACATTGAGTGAACGTCCGGTGTACTTGTCCGCCCAGAATATTTCCTTTGATTCGTCATACGCGTGCGCATACAATCCGCATCGCGGTTCATATGTAACCTTTTCGGCAATTACAAACTGCGATACGATATCATCAAACTTTTCGGGATGATCCATTTCCTTCGCATACTGTGCAGAGAACGGCTCGCCCATGAAAAGTCCGTCAAGCCATACCTGATTCGGGTATATAAGCTTGTGCCAATATGTGCCGGCTTTTGTTCTCGGCTGAATTTTAAGCTGACTTGCAAGCAGCTCTATTGCTTTTTTAAACCTTTCCTCGCCTGTTTCATGCCAGAGATAGAAAAGATTTTTTCCGTTGTTTATGTGGTCAATATTGCGAACCTCAGGATTATATGTATTTATGCTTCCGTCCTCATTTACAAAATAATCGAACTCCGCCTTGATATAATCGTTATATTTTTCATCGCCGCATGACTTATATACCGCCTCAAAGCCTTTGAGACACAAACCGCCGTCATACTGCCATTTTTTAATAAGAATTTCCCCGAAATCGCGCATTATGGTATCACATAATTTCCGCGCTATCGGCATAAGCTTTTTTTCCATAGAAACATCGCCCCTTTTATATTAATATTTTATCTATTATACCACAGCTTTATCTTAAATGAAAGATTTTTTTTTGCTATTATCTACTGATTATTTGTAATATTTATATTTTTATGTTGAAAAATACATCGGAATGTTGTATAATTAGTACAAAAAAATAAAGGAGTTGAATTATTATGGACGATATTCAGAAGTGGTCATACAGACTAAAGGCAAAGGAAATGGTGGATATTCTTAATTCAAAGAATTTCAATGCCATATACGCAGAGGATGCGGCGGACGCGAAGCGAATTTTTCTTGAGCTTGTTCCCGAGGGCGCAAGCGTATGCGTAGGCGGTTCGGTTACCCTTAAGCAAACAGGAATAATAGATGAAATAACAAGTGGGCGGTATAATTTTTACGACCGGTTCCACACGGCAAGTGTTGCTGAAATGCACGATGTTTACCGCGAAAGCTATAAGGCGGACTTTATCGTGGCAAGCTCGAACGCCGTAACAAAGGAAGGTCAGCTTGTTAACATAGACTGCGTAGGCAACCGCGCAAGTCAGATCGCATTCGGTCCGAAAAAAGCGATCGTTGTCGCAGGAGTTAATAAGATAGTTGACACAATGGAGGACGGCATAAAGCGCGCTCGCGCTATAGCACCGCTTAATTCTAAGCGTATACGTCATAAAACACCCTGTGCGACCGAGGATAACTGCAATTGTCAGAACTGCGAGGGTCAGCCGAGAATGTGCAACTTTATCGGCATTGTTGACGGCTGCTTCCACTTCCCGAAAAGAATAACCGTTATTATGGTTGCTGAGGAGCTTGGTTATTAATGGGACTGTTTAATTCAAACTATTCAAAACCCGGACCCGGTGTATCAAAAGATGAACCGAAACGTAAAGGCTTGGGGCGGTATTATCAGCTTGTGGTACGAAAATTCTGGGATCTCATCAAGCTTAACCTATTGTATATAGTAACGCTTCTACCCACCTTCGCGGTTGTGTTTGTGCTTTCGGGCATGATCTCAAACCGTTTCAGCATAGATATAAACGAGCTTGCAAAGCTTGGCGGCGGCTCGCTTGTGGATGCTGCCAAGGTGTCGATCACAACGGATCTGATTATTCGATTTTATATCTCGGCGCTCTTTGCAATATTATGGGGCGGCGGTCCGGCAACTGCGGGTTTTGTTTATATTCTGCGCTCGTTTATAGCTGAAGATCCTGTGTTCCTTGCAAGTGATTACTTTAAGCACATAAAGAGCAATCTGAAGCAGACAATTATTGTGTGGATAATTGATATAATCATGTTCGTACTGTTATGCTACGCGTATTTCTTCTACGGCTCATCTCCGGGAATCCTGAGCAACGGAAAATATGTTATTTTGGTTATTGCTCTGTTCTATACAATGCTGCATTTGTATCTGTATCACCTGTTGGTGACATACAAGCTCTCAATCCCGCAGCTTTATCGGAACTCAGCATTATTCGCAATATCAGCGCTGCCGTTTTCGATTATTACGATTGTATTTACATCATTTATAATGCTGATATGGCCCGCTATAGGATTTACATCCTTGAACGAAAGTCTTGCCGTATTCTTTGTAACAGCGACGCTTATACTCACCGTTACACTTCTTTTTGCAGTATGCGGACTGTATGTTGAGTTTAACGCTGTTACGCAGATAAAAAAATATATAAAGGAAGATGCAAAAGTTGAACGAAATGAATGAAGCGTTAAGCCTTGAAGTTCCTGAGGAGATATGGGATGATATCAATGAACTCAGGCTTGACAGTAACAAAATCAAGATATTTATTGCCGGCGACTCGACAGCCTGCAATTATCCCCATACCGGCAGCCCGAACCGATACCCGCGCACCGGTTGGGGCCAGGTTTTAGGAGAGCTGTTCAATGACGAAATACAGGTGGTTAACTGCGCCATAAGCGGCAGAAGCTCAAAAAGCTTCCTTTCAGAGGAAAACTTTGATTATATCTGCCGCAATGTAAGCGAGGGTGATTATCTTATCATCCAATTCGCGCATAACGACTCCAAGGAGTCTGACGCGGCGCGATATACATCACCGGTGGACAATACGTATCAGGAATGTATATATAAATACTTAAACGCCGCGCGCAAAAACGGCGCGAATCCGATACTTGCGACCTCGGTTACAAGAAATGTATCAGGCGATAACACGCTTGTTCCCTATGGGGAAGCTCTAAAGGCTATCGGAAGGGATGAGAATATACCTGTACTTGATATATATTCTCTTTCACAAGAGCACCTTAAACAGAATCCCGATGAGCACACGCTTTTATACATGCGACTTATGCCGGAGGATGCGCGTTTTACGGATTATCCCGAATTTATTAATTCGGAATACTACGAACCGGGAAGTCACGATAATACACATCTGAATATCCTCGGTGCCCGGTATATCGCTGGGATTGCTGCCCATGAACTTAAGCGGCTGAATCATCCGCTTGCTGAATATTTAATCTAAAAAAGAAGGATTTTCAAATCCTTCTTTTTTAGATGTAGTCCTTTATACTCATTATCTTATATCCGTTCTCCGACATCGTTCCGTTCGGATTGTGTTCTTTGCCTGATACGTCAACCGCACAACCGTTCTGATCTGTCACATCATTTACATACATAACTGACCCTTCAAGACTGCCTCCAAGCTCGTACCAACCAACAGGCGGGTCTATTCCCTTTACGGTGATCCCGTCAAATACGGCATGTGATTTTTCACCGCCCCAGTTCCTGCCCCATGCTCCGGGTGTGAACACATTATCGGGATAATATTTTGATGTTGTTATCACGCAGTCCTTGAACAGAAATCCGTTTGAGCGTTTATCCGGTTCTCCCGCATATTTCTCAGCCGTTTTGCTTGCCGATATATATCCGCCCATTGCAAGGTCTGTATAACCGTGCCATGCAAGAGTGCAGTTTTTAAATACCGCCGAGCTGCCGCCGAAAATATAGTCTGTTACGCCCTCAATGTAGCAGTCTTTGACATAGGCTATTCCATTCACATAAAATGTGTCCTGTGATGATATGAAATCGCTGTTATACAGCTCTGCATGATCCGCATCAATTGCGATTGCCGCGGCGCGTTCTGTTGCCGATTTTGCCATTGGGTCATAATCAGGAGCGGTGCGTTCAGGCTTCTCATTGACGTCAATATATTCGTTATACTTTGCCGCCTCGCAGCCGTCAGCGCGTTCTTCATCTGTCACCTCACAGTTAAATGTGTTTTTAAACACACAGCCGTCAATTTTAACGTGCTCGCCTGTGATTCTGCACACCGGTCCCCACATTTCAACTGTACCCTTTGATCTTTTTGCCGCCGCATATTGCTCATCATAGAAGCCGTTATGGGCGCTGTAATAGACATACCCCAAAGCATAATGCCACTGTATCACAGGACGGTTATTCATATCCGCCGCCTTTAGCGTGACATACGGCGCGTCTATTACAAGCGGTTTTGGATATACACCCGCGTCTATAACAATCGTAACTCTGCCGCTCTCGCCCTCGGGTCTTATCATACGCTTTACCGAATTTACAGCGTCCTGTATAGTCTTGTACTGCTTATCAGCACCTACTTCTATAGTGTCTGTAAATTCAATCGGTTCTTCGGGGATTGGTTCTTTTTCAATATCCTCAAGCTCCGCTTCGGGCAGATACGCTTTCGGCGGTTCAGGCTTGCGCTCCGGCGCTGTTTCAGGAGTGTAGTAATCGACAAATATTCCGTATATATCCTTGTTGCAGCTCCCGCCGAATATGTATACCGGCTCGCCGTCATTATCGGGTATATCCGCCGATATCACCGCCGCGCGGCCGTCTGTTCTCCCCTTTGTACCGCTTGCGACGACCTTGCCTTTATGGTATATCTTAACCGGGCGCCCCGGCTTTGACGCGTATACGACCGTTATAACACACATTCCCTCGGGAATGAAATAAAAGCATCGGCTTTCATCGCTTCCCGATCCGCCGCAAAAGCTTTTTGTGAAATTATACGTCACTCCGTCAGTGTGGGTATATTCTGCCTCTGACTGTCGTATCTGCCACTCGCCGCGCCCGCGCATTCCGCGAACATTTTCTATTTCCGTGCCGCGAAACGATATATCCGGCACCGCCGCCACGGCATTTACCCATTCATCATCAAGCGTTGTCCATGATTTGTTTGTCATTATGTTTCCTTTCAGTAAATAAGGGACTGTTGCCAGTCCCTCATTATAGATTTTTTGAAATTATTTTGCAGCTATAGAGCTTACTCTGCCACAACCGGCTTCATGTTGGTAAGTGACTCCCAATATGTAATGAGTGAGCTATCTGTTCTTACTGCTGCCGTTGCTTCGCTCATCAATGCATCCTCTATCTTTACATCAGCAAGTGAGCCGTCAGCGTTGTATGTTGCCGTAATCTTCACACATGTATCGGTCGGCGGCTCCTCACCGGCGATCAACTTGATACCATAGAGGTTGATTGCTCCGCCTTCGAGACAGTAGATATAAACCGGATTGCCTGCAGTAACAGCAAGCTCGATTGATGCTGTGTCATTTGCGGCTACTGCTGCTGTCGTTGTCGCAGTACCCTGAGCAACTGTAACGATTCTATCATCACCCTCT
>JAFLUC010000097.1 GCA_022509005.1 Oscillospiraceae bacterium
TTCACCTTGTCGAAGGTTGTCAGATATTGCTTACACAACTTTCTCTGCAGACCCCTTTCGCGAAGAAGCTCAATCATTTTTTCTATACCTTCAGCTTTGCCTTCAGCTTTGCCTTCAGCTATACCTTCAGCTTTGCCTCTTGCTTCGGCTTCGGCTCTCATTTCTTCCATTGCTCTGCACATACTAGTCAATCCTCCTTCGTCTTCCTTGTAATTCCTTACCCTTTCCGCTAACACATCATAGTGCATATCATCAGCGTTTTTACATACAAAATCACGCATGAGCAGTCCCAAAGGCGTGTCGTCCTGTATTTCGTTATTTACATATATTATATGCGCTTTATCGTCAAACAACTCTCCGGTTTCTCTTATTACGCGCTCAATATGATATATCGGCAGGTTTCTTTTAAGAACATCATTTTCTGTTATAAATATTACATACGTTTCGGGCAGATCGGTAAAATCTTCTCCCGCCTCTAATGCGTTCGTGTCCATTATGCTGCTGTTGTATCTTGCGCGGAGCGATGATGCGCCCCTGTCACGGCGCTGTATCTCTATATCATATTCCTTGCCGGCATTGTCTGTGGCGTGTACATCAAGTCTTACGGAGCGACCATAAAGATTAGTCACCTCATATTCGGTATGTACTTCCGTCACGATCAGGTCGGGCTTGTCCATGATAATGCGCAGCGTGAGCTGCACGCATTCCTTATCCTCAAACACCTTTTTCATGAAATCATCATCAATCAAGCGGAAATTTTTAATATATTCAAGATCCTTTTGATGCTGTATTTCATATTCTGTTTTATCCATCGGCACACACCTCCTTCTGTTGATATTATTGTATCATATTTTTGCTCAGATTTCAATAGTTTTTTATGCGCGGAGGATAATGGGATATTGAAAGATATCCATTTTTTGCTTAATTGACAAGAGTAGAAGAAAATGGTATAATAACAATGGAAAGTAGTAGACTTTGGGTAATGAGAGAGAGGGATAGATATGGTAAAAAAAATAATATCTTTGGTGCTGGCAATAAGTATATTATGTGCTGTGAGTATTGTAAATACAACACTTATTTATGCGGCAGATATAGATGAATTGTCCATAGGCGATTATATTCAATTAGGTACATATATGGATGCCCCTGTTATTTGGCGATATATTGATGAAGATGAAAACGGAAAACTAATGTTAAGTGATAAGATCTTATGCTATAAAGCATTTGATGCAAGAAACCATAAAGGAGTAAATGTTAAATCAGAACGGCATGGATGTGGATTCTGGGAAGAGTCAACATTAAGAACATGGTTGAATGAAACCGAGATAGGGGGAAATATAGAGTGGCCGGGACAAAATTCACCAACTCATGAATCAGCGTTTTGGGAATATGATCAGGAAGACGGATTCTTGTCATCGACGAATTTTTCAAGCGGTGACTTGCAGATTATGAAAACAGTAAGCCAATGGAATCTGTTGGATATAAATGAAGCAGAGAAGTCAACAAATGGAATATATTACTCCTTTGGATATAATTATTATCCGCAAAATGCATATTGGTTTGAAGGAGATATATACAAAAAAGTATCGGAGCTTTCGCATGTTGAGGGCGCGATGTATAGACTGAATGACACTGTATTTTTATTAAACGAAACACAGGTGTATAATCTGTGGAATAATTTTGGTACTGTAATAGCCGGTCTTGCGGAATTTGCAGAAAATCAAAATAAAGATTCACTTGGTATGGATAGTACATATTGGTGGCTGAGAAGCGGCTCCGGCTCAGTGGCAAAAGTCGTGTATGGTGAAGATAGTTATAGTTCAAATCCTTGTTATCCGGCTGTAAATACAGGAGTTCGTCCGGCATTTTATTTAAATGAAAAAAATGCAATGATAAAATCGGGCGGCGGAACAAAGGACGATCCATATATCTTAGAAGGTAAAGATGAGGATAGCATTACTGTATTTAGTAATGGAAAACAGCTGGATTTCAATGTAGAGCCTATAATTGAAAATGACAGAACTCTTGTGGGAATGCGAGCGGTCTTTGAAGCTTTAGGAGCAGATGTGGAATGGGAGAGTGACACATCTACTGCTATAGCTATTAAGGATAATATAACAATACGACTGCAAATCAATAATGATATAATGCTTGTAAACGATGCGCCTATACAGCTTGATGCACCGGCACGAATAATTAATGACAATACCATGGTGCCGCTTCGTGCGGTATCGGAGTCACTTGGCGCAGATGTAGAGTGGATTGGAAATCTAAATAGAATAGTTATAGACAAGCCGGAATTGCCAATGGATTTTGGTGAGGGTATTGGGAAGGAAAACTGGCAGAGTGGAAAATTCGGTGACTGGCGCCCGGATATTACAAAATCTGATGGCGGTTACAGTGATTATCAGAAATCAATAAGTCAGTAAAATACAAGGGAGGTATTTAGGTATGAAAAAATTTATTTTAACGTTATTTATGCTCATGCTTTTCGCTGTACCTGCCCGGGCGGAGATTATCGGAGAGGTTTATGGCTCGGATATCGGAGTTTTGATCGACGGACAGCCGGCGAGAGCATATAATATTGATGGCAGTATGTATTTGATCGCGGAGGATCTTTACGATTACGGGTTTAACGCGGACTGGAACGAGTCGGAAAGAACGCTCGATATTTACCGCAACGGACGGCTTGCAAAAACTACGCTCAGCATTAATGAAATAAACGTCAAAAAGTCTGAGTTCGTTGTAGGAGAGCATCTTTACGATGTGTATTCCTCTGATATTGCGGTATATGTCGGCGGTGACTGCGTGGATGCGAAGTCGGTTGACGGGAAAATGCTTATCAAGGTACGCGAGCTTGAACGCTACGGAACAGTTGAGTTCGATGCCGAACGAAAGCTGGCGATTGTCGAAATTACACGTCCATGCCTTGAATGGGATTTTGAGCATGTACCAAAGCAGGAGCTTGTGATAGATGAAAACACGACCTATGTCGGAGAGGTTATAGACGGTGTTCCTTACGGAGTGGGCAAGCTGACAACCATTGAGCGCGAACATGAGCTAAGATCTGCCTGGCTTTATGCGGGGGCGACGGAGTTTAGACCTTATAATCGGCGCGAAGTTTATGGCACAGCGGATCTTAAACACGAAATTTTCGGTTATTTCAAGGACGGGAAACCGGTTGAAGGTATTATTACAACCGAGGACGTTGTTTTTGACATCAAATTACACTCTAAAGAAACGCGTGATATTGTTTTGACAAATGAATATCTTGAATTCTATGAAAACGATGCCGCCGTTTACGGAAGCAAAAAAAGAGACATTCCGGAAGAACTTTACTATTACGGTGGTTATACGGGCAAATATGTGCTTTATCCCACGGTTTTTGACACAACCGGCGGCAGCAGGTATGAGTATACCTGTGAGCCTAATAAAGATTACGTTTTCGGAATAAGGATTTCCAATCTCTCCATAGATGGTAAGGAAACCCGATTTGACAAATGAAACAATTTTCAAAGAACATTGACCTCACGAAAATCAATGTTCTTTTTTTCTGAAATTAATATTGACAATACAAGAAATTTGTGGTATAATCATAAAATCAGAAATTTACCCGAAAATACAGGGAAATGTTTCCATACACCTTAAAATCCGCTTAGTTATGCGATTTTTAAGGGTTCGGGCAAAAGGTGAAAAGTACTAATTTATGAGGTGATTTTCTAAATGTTACACGCAACACAAGCCGGTAAAAACATTCGACTCAGCTATGCGAAAATCAAAGAGCCTTTAGAGATGCCTAATCTAATTGAGATCCAGAAGGATTCATACAGATGGTTTCTTGAAGAAGGCTTGAAGGAAGTCTTTACTGACGTGTCTCCAATAAAGGATCACGCGGAAAAGCTTTCACTTGAGTTCTACGATTATCATATTGATTATAATCCGAAGTACTCGGTTGAGGAATGTAAGGAGCGTGACGTTAAGTACGCGGCTCCGTTAAGAGTAAGCGTAAGACTTATCAACAATGAAACAGGTGAAATTAAAGAGCAGGAAATATTTATGGGTGATTTCCCGCTGATGACAGAGCAGGGCACGTTTATCATAAACGGCGCTGAGCGTGTTATCGTCAGTCAGCTCGTTCGTTCACCGGGTATCTACTATGAGTTTGAGCGCGATAAGAACGGTAAGCCGCTTTATAAGACTACCGTTATCCCGTACAGAGGCGCATGGCTCGAATATGAAACAGATTCAAATGATGTTTTCTCGGTTCGTCTTGACAGAACGAGAAAGCTGCCTATGACTGTTCTTTTAAGAGCAATGGGACTCCAGTCAAACGGCGAAATTCTTGAAATGTTCGGCGAGGACCCGAAGATTGCGGCAACGCTTGAAAGAGACCCGTCTTCATCGCGTGATGAGGCACTTCTTGAGATCTATAAGAAGCTCCGTCCGGGCGAGCCGCTCAACGTGGAAAATGCAGAATCACTCATCACGAATATGCTGTTCGACCCGAAGCGTTATGATCTCGCTCGTGTCGGACGTTATAAATATAATAAGAAGCTTGAAGTCAAGGAAAGAATCATGGGTCATAAGCTCGCAGAGGATGTTGTTGATCCGAGAACAGGCGAGATATTGGCTGAAGCGGGAATGACCGTTTCGAGAGAGCTTGCAAACACAATTGACCGCGCAGGCGTAAACAAGGTAGAGCTTGAAATTGAGGAGAGAAAGGTAAGAGTATTCTCAAATGACATGGTCTACCTCAAGGAATATGTTGATTTTGAGGTTGACGATCTTGATATCCATGCCGACAAGGTAAGACGCGCGGTTCTTATGGATATTCTTGAAAATGCCGCGGGCGACATCGAGGAAGCAAGACACCAGATTGAGCTGAGAATTGC
This sequence comes from Oscillospiraceae bacterium, assembly GCA_022509005.1. Classification (GTDB taxonomy): domain Bacteria; phylum Bacillota; class Clostridia; order UBA1381; family UBA1381; genus Ornithomonoglobus. The sequence goes on from JAFLUC010000097.1 coordinate 4,893, forward strand.
AGAGCTGAGCCCGAAGCATATCACGATCGATGATATGTTCGCTTCAATAAACTATCTCTTATGTCTTGCAAACGGTACCGGCTCGGTTGATGATATCGACCATCTCGGAAACCGCCGTTTAAGATGCGTAGGCGAGCTTTTGCAGAACCAGTTCAGAATTGGTCTTTCAAGAATGGAGAGAACGGTTCGTGAAAGAATGTCAACTCAGGAGCTTGAGATAATCACCCCGTCATCACTTATAAATATAAGACCTATAATAGCAACGATAAATGAATTCTTCGGTTCATCACAGCTTTCGCAGTTCATGGATCAGCCGAACCCGCTTGCGGAGCTTCGTCATAAGAGAAGAATTTCAGCATTGGGACCGGGCGGTCTTTCAAGAGAGAGAGCCGGCTTTGAGGTTCGTGATATTCACTATTCGCATTACGGCAGAATGTGTCCTATCGAGACGCCGGAAGGTCCTAACATCGGTCTTATCACATCTCTTGCAACGTTTGCAAGAGTTAACGAATACGGATTCGTTGAAGCGCCGTACCGTAAGGTTGTAGACGGTAAGGTAACGGATATAATCGAATACATGACCGCGGATGTTGAGGACGGTTATACGATCGCGCAGGCTAATGAACCGCTTGCTGAGGATGGCTCATTCCTTTCAAAGCGTGTTTCGGCGCGTCACCGCGATGATATATTGGAAGCTGCGCCGGAGCGTATCGATTACATGGACGTATCGCCGATCCAGCTTGTGTCAGTCGTTACGGCATGTATCCCGTTCCTTGAAAACGACGACGCTAACCGTGCGCTCATGGGTTCGAACATGCAGTGTCAGGCAGTGCCGCTTCTTACAACAGATTCGCCAATCGTAGGTACAGGCATTGAGCACAAGGTTGCAAAGGATTCAGGCTCAGCTGTTCTTGCTAAAGAAGACGGTGTTGTTGAGAAGGTTGATTCCAATCATATCGTTATCATGGGAGACAGCGGAAAGCGCCATGATCATAAGCTCATAAAGTTTGTTCGCTCAAACCAGAGCACATGTATAAACCAGCGCCCGATAGTCGTTGAAGGCGAAAGAGTAAGCCGCGGCGATATTATAGTCGATGGTCCGGCTATGGATAACGGCGAGCTTGCTCTCGGTAAGAATATTCTTATCGGCTTCATGACATGGGAAGGTTATAACTATGAGGACGCTGTATTGATAAGCGAAGAGCTTGTTAAAAACGACGTATTCACATCAATCCATATGGAGGAATACGAGTGTGAAGCGCGTGATACAAAGCTCGGCGCAGAAGAAATAACAAGAGATATTCCGAACGTTTCAGAGGATGCCTTAAAGGATCTTGATGAAAACGGTATTATAAGAATAGGCGCTGAGGTTCACGCAGGCGATATTCTCGTCGGCAAGGTTACGCCGAAGGGCGAAACAGAGCTTACAGCAGAGGAAAGACTTCTCCGCGCTATCTTCGGCGAAAAGGCGAGAGAGGTAAGAGATACGTCACTCCGTGTTCCGCATGGAGAGAGCGGTATCATAGTAGATGTTAAAAAGTTCTCACGTGACAATCAGGACGAGGTTGCGCCGGGCGTAAACCAGTCGGTAGTATGCTATATCGCTCAGAAGCGTAAGATAAGCGTCGGCGATAAGATGGCGGGTCGTCACGGTAATAAGGGTGTCGTATCACGCGTATTGCCGCAGGAGGACATGCCGTTCTTAGAGGATGGTACTCCACTGCAGATCGTGCTGAACCCGCTGGGCGTTCCGTCACGTATGAATATCGGTCAGGTGCTGGAAATGCATCTTGGCTACGCATACAGAAATCTCAGCTTAAAGACAAGAGAACAGCTTGAAAAGCTTTCAAGCGACACCTTCCGCAAGGCGATTTTAGAAGCGTATGACGCAAGACGCCCGGGAAGATTTATAAAGATTGCAACGCCGGTATTTGACGGCGCAGAGGACCCGGATCTTAAAGAAGCGTTCAGAGAAGCCGGACTTGATAAAACATACAAGTCGGTTGTATATGACGGACGTACGGGTGAGAAGTTTGATAACCCTGTTACAGTCGGCGTCATGTATTATCTCAAGCTGCATCACCTTGTTGACGATAAGATCCATGCCCGTTCAACCGGTCCGTACTCACTTGTAACCCAGCAGCCGCTCGGCGGTAAGGCGCAGTTCGGCGGACAGCGTTTCGGTGAGATGGAGGTTTGGGCGCTCGAGGCTTACGGCGCGGCTTATACTCTACAGGAAATATTGACAGTTAAATCAGATGATATTGTGGGACGTGTAAAGACCTACGAGGCAATCGTAAAGGGTGAGAATATTCCGAAGTCCGGTGTTCCGGAATCCTTTAAGGTTATGGTTAAGGAGCTGCAGTCGCTCGCGCTTGACATCAGAATTCTTAACCACAACATGGAGGAAATCGACATCGACGCTTCATTTGAGGACGATGATGACGGCGTTGTGAGCGAGGATTTACTCCAGACAATGGAGGACAAGGACGGAATTTCCGATACGCTTGACGAGGACGATCTCGACGATGCAAGTATGGTTTTGGACGGAGATTTTGACGACGACGATTTTGACAGCGACATCGAGGACGACTATGACGACGACTTCGATGATGATGACGATTTCTAAAAATACGTGTGAATTAGACTTGTTGATAGACTATGGAGGTTTTTAAATGTTAGAATTTAACAGCTTTGAAGCAATTAAAATAGGCTTAGCTTCTCCCGAGACAATATTGAGTTGGTCACACGGTGAAGTCCTGAAGCCGGAAACCATAAACTACCGCACGCTGAAGCCTGAAAAGGACGGATTATTCTGTGAAAAGATTTTCGGTCCGACAAAGGACT
>JAFLUC010000098.1 GCA_022509005.1 Oscillospiraceae bacterium
TAGTGTAATCTACACTTTCAAGAACTCACACTGTTCATTTTTCAATGTGCAATCCACAGCTTGTCACCGTGGAAATATTATCATTTGTTGTCTCAGCGACAACTACGTTATAATAACACATTCTCTGCGGTTTGTCAATACCTTTTTTAAAATTTTTTTAAATTTATTTAAAAAATATTTGCTTTCCGTGAGAAAGTGTTAATATATTACCACCTTTCTTTAACTTTGTCAATACTTTTTTTACAATTTTTTTCTCTTTGTTTATTTTGTTTTATTTTCAATTTCAGGATTAGATGCTCTCTATGAAAAATATATAATATTTCATTCTATATTTTATTCTCCTGCGTTTTCGCGTATCTGCATTAATGCTTTCTTTTCAAGTCTCGATATCTGTACCTGTGATACTCCTATCAATTGTGCAATCTCGCTTTGTGTTTTTCCTCTATAATATCTCATCATTATAATATTCTTTTCACGTTCATTAAGCCCGGCTAAAGCTTCCCTGATAAATACCTTATCTATTATTTTCTCCTCGGTATCGTCTGATGCCAAAAGCTCTATTCTTTTCACACTGTTTTCATCCTTTTCGTTTATACCCGTTTCAAGAGACTCCGGGGCAGCTGCTGACTCAAACGCTTCCAGCAGATCTTCTTCAGGTATACCGCATTCATCAGATATTTCCGCTATTGACGGATTTCTGTTAAGTCTGCCGCGCAGCGCCTCTTCTGCGCGTCTGCCCTTTGCCGCATTTTCCTTTATGCTTCTGCTTACCTTAATCACTCCATCATCACGCAGAAATCTTTTTATTTCACCAATTATCATCGGTACGGCATATGTGGAAAATTGTACGCCAAATGAACAGTCAAATTTTTTTACCGCTTTTATAAGTCCTATTGCGCCAATCTGTATCAAATCCTCAGCATCATGCATACGATTCAAAAATCTTTTCGCTACGCTGTAGACTAAACCCATGTTGTTTGTTATAAGTTCATCCGCAGCCTCGCTGTCCCCCTGCTGAATTCTTTCCAATAATTCCGCATTACTTCTCATTTACGGTTATCCTTTTTTTCATGATAATTTTTGTTCCGCTTCTCACCACACTTTCAACATGGAGCTCGTCCATAAATGCCTCCATGATCGAAAACCCCATCCCCGATCTTTCAGAATCGCCCGATCCCGAAAACAGAGGTTCTTTTGCCTTTTCTACATCCTCTATTCCGCAGCCTTCATCCTCAATAATATATGTAACCTCATTCTCCTCAATCCCGGCTGTAATTTCTATCATTCCGCTTTCATTATCATATGCATGAATTATGGCATTTGTTACCGCCTCTGATATTGCTGTTTTTATTTCCGTCAGTTCCTCCACTGTAGGATCTAAGCCTATAACGAACGCTGCACATACGGTTCTTGCAAGTCTTTCGTTTTCTGACTTTGCCGGAAATGATATTTTCATATAATTATTCATAACTTCAAATCCTCACTCCATTCATCTTGTTTATTTCATTTATTCCATGCTGAAGGGAATCGCTCAGAATAATCATATTTTTAAGCCCTGCCATTTCAAGCAGGCGTATAATTTGTTCCGACGCATCATATATAACAATATATCCGCCTAACGCCTGAACTGTTTTGTATCTGCCTAAAATCATCCCTATCCCCGATGAATCCATAAACGTCACGCGCCCGAAGTCAAACGCTATATTCACCGCTCCGGTCCGCTTTATTTCACGTTCGATCCTCTTTCTTATTTCGCCTGCGGTATGATGGTCTATCTCGCCATAAATCCGCATTACAAGCATTCTGCTTTTTGCTATTAATGTTAATTCCACATCTTTACACCTCTCTTGCCGACTGCATCAAATACAGCAGCTTCTAAAATCTCATTAAGCTATATTTCAACTTTCTTCTTGTCGAATCCTTTGTCGAAAAAGATATGCTTTTGTCACATCAAAAAAAAGCGTCTGACAAAATCTGACAGACACTTTCTTAGTTAACTACATTCTCGCAATAAGCTTGCCAACAACCACGAATCTTTCATCGTTTGCGTTATATGAACACGTGGAAAGAGTAATAAGCTCATCACCATATTCGGGACGCATATCAGTACTGTACAAGCTATGCGCTATACATTCGTCCACAAACGCATTGAATTCCTCATTATTTTCAGCGTTTATAAATTCGTAGTATTTAAATTCATCCGGAGCCCCGACTCTTGTATTGAACACGGCAAATATCTGATACTGCCTTCGCTCGTAAAGCGTGTCGAAGTTTATATACGGATATGATGCCGCAAAATCATGATCTCTATAATTTAACAGTTCATGGAACATGGTTCCGTTTCGCATATTATGCGCATATATTATCATGTTCTGACTGCTTCCGCGGGGGTCGCACTGATAATCCAAAAACGGCATACCCGCCGAATTATCCTCGCCGTCAAAATTCCTGTGCAGGTAGTATGCATTGCTTTCAGCTCTATACATTACCGGATAATCTATACAGGTTCCGTCTATTTTTATCCAGCCTGACATGTCGTTGCTTCGTTCATACAAAGGATAGTATCTCGTAAGCATTCCGTTTGGTTCATATGTTTCTATCTGCTCAGTTTCCTCGCCGGTATCCTGAATCATATCCCGGAGCTGTTCCATTTCCTTTTCCGTTTTGTGTTTATCTATATAATACTTTGCAAAATATATCCCGCATCCTATAAAAACACAAAGAAAAAGGATTTGAATCAGTGTAATTTTACGCTTCACCGTATCAAATCCCCTTTTTATATTAGCCTCTGGTTTTCTTTCTCTTGATAACCTCAAGAATACATATTGCAGCAGCTGCTGTAAACATTACACTGCAGAGAACAACAGCCTGCGCACTTTCCTCACCTGTTCTTGGATTGGACTTTCTCGGTTCCGGTGTTCTTACCGGGGCCGGCGTTTCGGTCGGTGCTTCAGTTGCTTCCGACGCCGCAAGCTCTTGAGCGGCTTCTTCTAAGCTTGTTTTCACAAATTTTACAGAAGGCTTTTCCTCTCCATCAAGAGGTAAAGCTGTAATTTTATCACCATCCGTGATTGTTACAATAGCTTTTGTGACACCCTCAATATCAGGAACCGTATCGTCCTTAATAACAGTTACACTCTTTTGTGCGCCGTCAGCACCTGCTATTGTCAAAATACCTTTACCCGTTACAGTATATCTTCCTGCTGAAAGATCAACGCCGCACGTTGCCTGATACTCAATCACTGTCGACTCTGTATCGTCTTCGCTGCCGTCTGACGAATCCGAAGCAGCCGCGACAACCTCAATAATCTCAGGAGTTTCAGCCGTTATAGTTACACTATAATCAGCTTCTGTTTCAACGTCGCTTACAATCTGTGAAATAACGCTTATATTGAGTGCTTCAAGATCTTCCTCGTCAATATTCGCAGATGAAGTCTCATCTATTTTATAGTCAACGATGAATTTCTTTGTGTCAGATGCAGACTCTGTATTGAAAACGCCGAAGGATATATCCTTTTCCGACGCGTCCGGTTCAGTCGGATCAGTATCATCGCTATCATATATAATGTCGCCGTTTTCGTCTGTAATTTTGAAATCATAATAATCAAGAACAGAGTATTCCATATCTGTCTTGTCCGTTGAAAAGCGAAGAACAACCTCAATATTATCTAAATCATCACTCTCACTCGTTATTGTAAGAGCAGCAGATGTATAATCTTCAACCGATACGCCATTAAAGCTATCAAAAAGCTTCGATGCATCTGCCGATGCTTCAGCACTATCGTTTGATGATTTGTATGTATAAGCTACATCTGATTTGTCGCTTTTAACCGTGATTGACGGTGCGGCAGCAAATGACTGCGTCACACAAGCTGCAGCTGCGGCAAACACAGCAGCCATACTGATATATATTTTCTTCACGTAAAACGCTCCTTTTTCTTATTATATCTATACCTAATTATTATATCACCAGAAATTCAATTTGTCACTATTTTTTATTGAAAATTTATTTTTTTGTGCAACTTTCACATTACTTAATCATATATTCCATCTATTTTTCATCAATCCGAGAATTATATGTTAAAAAGCAGTGATTTTTTTAAATACTACTTGCAAAAATCATCAAAAAGAGTTATAATGTGCATAGCATGTTTGTAATACATAGCTATATTCATATTAAAATAGCCATCGCTTATAATGCGGTGGCTGTTTTAATTTACATTTATTAATTTCATTTATTCATAGTGATAGCTTCCGAGATTTTTATAAAACAGGGAATGATTTCGCACTTCCTCCAAAGCGAAATATGTACCTGCATCATCCGTATTCCCTTCAATATCTATGAAAAATACATATTTGCCCATTTCGTTTTTTACGGGTCGTGATTCTATTTTTAGCATATTTATCTTAGAGTCCCCCAGCAGCTTAATCGCTCTGTACAGTGCACCCGGAACATGCTCGGTTGTGAATACGATCGAAGTTTTGTCATGTCCTGAAACCCTTCGGCACGGCTGCTTCTCAATTACCACAAACCGCGTGAAATTATTGCTCTCATCATTGCATACCGGTCTTACTATTTCAAGCCCGTAAATTTCAGCCGCCGATGCCGGAGCAATTGCAGCAACGCTGCCGTCACTGCCGGCTGCAAGCTTTGCCGCAAGCGCGGTTGATTCCACAGCCTTAAGCTCAACCCCTGCGAAGTCACTTTCAAGCATTTTTGAGCATTGTCCGAATCCCTGCGGATGTGACATTATTGTTTTTATATCCGAAACAGACGCGCCTTTTTTAATTGCAAAACTCTGTGTAATACTTAAAATGTGCTCATCAGCGATGTACACATCAGAGTCAAACGCAAGCGTATCAAGCGTCATTGTAACGCTGCCGTTAAGACTGTTTTCTATCGGAACTATAGCGCGTTCTATCTCTCCCCTGTCGACCGCCTTTATCGCGCTTGCGATAGTCGGGAACTCGCGCAGCTCTTCCTTGCCATTTGACCATTCAATAGCCGCCTGCTGAGTAAAAGTTCCGGCAGGCCCCATGTAGCCTAACATTTATTATATCTCCTTACCGATTGCAGCTGCGATCTTCTTAAGATCAGCCATAAGATCCGCAAACTTTTCAGGCTTGAGTGACTGAGGACCGTCTGATTCTGCGCACTCGGGACAGTCGTGAACCTCTACCATGATGCCGTCAGCGCCGGCTGCTATACCTGCTTTTGCGACAGGAGCCACATATTTATAGTTGCCTGTAGCGTGTGACGGATCTGCAATTATCGGAAGATGTGTAAGCTCTTGTGTTACAGGAATTGCGCTTACGTCAAAAGTATTTCTTGTGGATGTTTCATAAGTTCTTATGCCGCGCTCACAAAGGATAACATTATCATTACCCTCGCTCATGATATACTCAGCAGCCATAAGCCACTCATCAATTGTACTTGCAAGACCGCGCTTTAAGAATATAGGCTTGTTCGTCTTTCCTACCTCGCGCAGGAGCTTGAAGTTCTGCATATTTCTCGCGCCGATCTGGATAATATCAGCATACGATGCAACAAGCTCAACATCTCTTGTATCCATAACCTCTGTACAGATAGGCATATCCAGCTCATCGCCTGCTTCGCGCATGATCTTAAGACCCTCACCTTCAAGGCCGCCGAATGCATAAGGTGACGTTCTCGGCTTGAACGCGCCGCCGCGCAGGATATTCGCTCCCTCCGCCTTTACGATTCTCGCCATTCTGAGGAAATGCTCTCTGCCCTCAACAGCGCACGGACCGGCGAGTACTGCAAGCTTATTTCCGCCTATAGTTACGCCATGACCTACATCAATTACCGATTTTTCCTTTTTAAGCTCTTTTGATGCAAGCTTATACGGACGCATAATCGGTACAATATTTTCAACACCGCTCATGAGCAATATTTCGCTCATTCTTATCTGACGCTTATCTCCAATAGCACCTATTACCGTCTTTTTCTCACCATATATAGGATGTGTCTGGAAACCGAACTTGGCAAGTCTTTCTTCAACCGCTGCAATTTCCGATTTCTTTGCATTATCATGCATAATGATAATCATTTGTGTTCACCTCATAATCTGAATTATAGAATTTGGTACACATTATACCACATATTTTTTCATAATTCAAGTGGTTAACGCAAAAAAACGGAAGTCCCATAAGAGACCTCCGTTTTGTATACATTATCTTGCAAGATGGAACGCTTCTTCAATATCGTCGATTTCCTCTTCATTGATTGCGACAACATCGCCAAGATCGCGAGTTGCGATAATCGCACGTGATGAATATTCCGCAACCTCAAGACGGTCAAACGCGTTTAAGAGACTCTGACCCGTTACAATCGCACAGTCGTTCTTTATAAGCGCGATAGGAGTATTCTTCTTGAATACCGCAGCGGTTTCAACAGGCTTTAAGTAGTTTGCGCCGAATTCGAGCTTCGGAATATTTCTCATGAGAATATAGCTCTCAGGGATTGTTCTTGAATCAAGCTCGGCATCCGATACCGCAAATGCCATCATGCACGGCGGATGCGCAATAATAATTGACTCAACATGCGGCTGCTGCTTATAGATCTCTCTGTGAAGCTCCACGCTCTTTGACGGATACTTGCCCATCTCCTTGAAGTTTCCGCTGATCTTAACGAGATCCTCCGGATCGAGATACTTTCTGTCCTTGCCGGATGGAGTTATGATAAAGCTTCCGTCCGAAAGCTTCTTTGAGAATGTACCCTGCGTTGATGTGAAAAGCCCCTGATCATACGAACGTTTGATGAACTTGATCATCTCAGCTCTTACTTCCTTCTCCTCACTTGAAATGTTATGTGAAACAAACTCGTCCATAACAACGTGCTGACGTGACTTGTACCATTCAATCTGCTCATTTGAAAGACTGTCAATTTTACCGATATTATGAGCGTCAATTTCGATACGCGCGCTGAAATCAAGTGTTTCAAACGACTTGAACGCATCAAACATCGACTTTGCGCCGATAACAACGCCGTGGTTCTCAAGAACAACGGTGTTAAAGCCCTTGTCAAATTCTGCTGAGATCTTATCAGCAAGATCCTTTGAACCGGGCAGTCCGTAAACGGCAAGTCCAATTTCACCGCACTGGAACTTTATATTCGGAATCATACTTGTGTTCGGCAGCTTTCTAACGATTGAAAAAGCTACCAATGCCGGCGGATGAGCGTGTAATACAGCTTTTATGTCCGGTCTTGTTTCGTAAATATGCTTGTGGAACGGCCATTCGCTTGACGGCGCGTGGATACCCTCCATTGTACCGTCCGGCTTAATACAAACCATATCCTTTCTCGTAAGGCTTCCCTTATCGATTGAACCCGGTGTGATCCAGATGTCGCCATTGTCATCAAGAATAGAAAGATTACCGCCCGATGTGGTAGTCATTCCATAGCTATAGATTCTCTCCATGAACATAACCAACTGGTCAGCCGGATGAAGCATATCAAGATTCATAATAAATCACCCTTTCT
>JAFLUC010000099.1 GCA_022509005.1 Oscillospiraceae bacterium
CATATCCTCGGTAAGACAGGTCGCGCCCCAACCAAGCTTTTTAAGCGTATCGAGCGCGATAATGAAGCCCGTTCCCGAAAGCTCGCAGCACATGCCGAGCTTGTAGCGCGGAAGCTGAAATATTCTGTTAACGCTCCAGAAACAATAGGAATACGATGCGGTAATCCACGAGTCGTAAGGATTTTTACTGTCCAAAAAGCCCTGCACTACCTTAAATCCCTGATTAGCGCGCTTATTCATCGCATTCAGGAACTCAGGGTCAACAAGGTTATCCGCGTCAAAAACAGCTACGTAATCATACTTTTTATCCATGCTGTACAGCTTGTCGAACATCCATTCAAGCGCGTAGCCCTTTCCGCGGCGTGTCGCATCAAACCGCTCGCAGACTATCGCGCCCGCCTCTTTAGCGCGCGCAGCCGTCGCATCGGTGCAGTTATCGGCTATAACAAATATGTCGTAGCAGTCGTTCGGATAATTCATCCCCTGAAGCGACTTTACCATATTTGCAATTACCTGTTCCTCGTTATGCGCAGCCACCAACAGCGCAAATCTATGATTTTTATTCGTTATCTGCTTGTTTTTGTCCCTGATAGGAAGGAATCCCGCAAATCCGATAAAAAAATAATACAAACCTATTGAAAGTGAAAATATCTGCAAAATCAGGCTTATCACCGGAATAATCATATTCCCGTCACTCATGCCCATTCAGCCTCCCAATCCATAATCTATAGAGCAGATTCATACAAAACCATATTAACGTCTTATCGTCAAAATTTCTCAAACCCATTTTATATGAACACGCTCTAATTTTACTCTCTTTTTACAAAAAAAGCAATAGGAAAATGAAAAACTGTCATAATACATAAAAAAAATAACGCGAGACTAACTTTTTTCAACGCACAAAAAATGCCAATATAATAAGAAGCTCCGCTGCCGCTAAACCCAAGAGAAATTTTGCAAGCCTGCCATTTTCTTTTCTTCTCTCCTCGCGTACTCTGAACGCCCGTATCGCTCTGAACTTGTCCGATTCGTTTATCATATCAATCTCTCCAATACATTTTCTTCCATTATATGTATATGCAAGAAAATATTGGATATTACAAATTTGTGCGGAAACTTATTCTAATTTATCTGAAAATACACGGTGTCTTATGATTTGATATGCACTATTCTGATGTATTTAAGCCGTGTTTTTCTTTCATAAATTATATGCTACACAAATATTACCATACGTGTCACATCATTACAGAATTATAATAAAAAAATTTCAAATTTTTCAATTTTTTTTTGAAAAAGTGTTGACAAACTCATATGCCTATGCTATAATGTGTACAGATGAGGGATGAGCAATCATCCTGTATGAAAAAGCCTTTTATCCTTTTACCTATACTAACCATATGGGTAGTTAAAAACCGACCTTTCACCGGGTCGGTTTTTTTTTGCATTTTTTTACTCTAATAATAAAAAGAAATCTTTTAAAGTATCGCCCCTGCAAGCTTTTTGTGGACTTGCTTCGTAAATACACAAAAATGCCCGAAAACCTAAGTTTTCGGGCTGAATGTTTTCAGTTTGTGCATCAAATTATCATGATACAATCTTTTATCAATCCAGTATATACACCACGCAGCCGCGCCTTCCGAAGCGGTTGGCCTCGCCGATGCTTTCATAGCATAAATCAATTCTGTTACCTTTAATCGCGCCGCCTGTATCCTCGGCACTTGCCACGCCGTATGTCCATGAACCGTCAGCAGAAGCGACGTACACCCTTGAACCGAGCGGAACTATGCTCGGGTCAATCGCCACAATACCGTATCGCAGCGAATTACCCATTGCTGAGGTTGTGTAGCCGCCGTTTTCCGAAGGTGAGGTCGAATACGCGGTCGCCGTCATATTAATCTTCCTCGAATAGCTCATACCGTTTATTGTACCGCCGGTGTCGCTTACCGTGCTCGCCGATGACAGACGTGTTACAGCTGCTACCGGAGCAACTGTCGGCTCAGGCGTTTTCGTGCCGACAGCAATAATCGTTTTCTGCGGTTCTTCCGTTACAGTGTCGCTGAGAATCTCACGGTAAAACTCCTCGCCGCTGCGATAAATCACGCTGCTGCGTATTTCGCGGACGCCCGAGCATCCCTCGTCAATCACCCGCGTCTCGCCGACAGGCAAATCAGGATCGTCAACATACTCCGTCTCCTGCTCAATCGCTTCGTTTACAACATCCTCCGTATTGCTGACCGTAACAAATTCAATCCTGTCTCCGCTTGTCAGGTCTCCGCCGTTGTTTACTGAAATTTCATCGGTTTCCGATGGAATATAACCAGCTTCAACGAGTGCGTCATGCGCGTCCGCCTTTGTCACAATCGCGCCGCTCTCAACGCCGTCAGCAACAATGGTTATCTCCTTGCCGCGCTTGATGACAATTTCCTCGTCACCTGTGATTTCCTTATCAATCGGCACATTGATTTTGTCACACTCATGCACGTTTAAATCGTGCTTATCAAGAATATCCCCGACCTTGCCTCCGGTCAGCGTGTAGACTGTTTTTGTTTCGTTGGTTCCGTTAAATTCGTCAATCTCAGTGATGCTTATTTCCTTGGCAGACGCCGTAAATACGGCTCCTGTTATAATTACAATTATAGTGACTACAGCGATAATTGAAGCCATTCTTCGTCTGCTTTCAGTGAGGCGTCTTTTTTCGCGCCTTTGATGCATTTCACGAATCAGTTCTTCTTTGCTTTTTTCCTGCGTACTCATAATTTGCTCCTTTCATATTTCCACAATTATACTACACCTATATTACAAAGTCAATAGTTTTATTTCATTTTTGTTACAATTTAACCACAAAATGTTACACAAACGTAACGCTATGAAATAAAATTACCATATCTTGTAAATTATATGCAGTTTATTTCCAAAATATTCCAAATGTTTCACTTTTTTTGCTAAAATATTTATTTTTAAAAACCGTATCAGGCATGGACAAAACGGAAATAATAGGAAAAGAAAGCATAAGGAGGCACGGCATGAAAGATTTAAAGCGAAAGGTAATGATTTTAAACAACCTGACCTCGCCATACGTCAGCGAGGCAATAATTATATTGAAGGATTACGATCCGCGGTTCGATACAAAGGCGATACTTGACGCGGAACGCATCGTGAATGAATATCTGAACAAAAAAAACGAACGGCCTAATGAAACCGTTCGTCTGTGGAAAAAAATATTAAAATCAACTGTTTTGCTTGCTGTAATGGCGAGCTGCTTCATCATTGGCTATCTTGTCCGGAGATGAAGTTTTCATCAAGACTCGCGATACAGTTAGCATACTCCTCCGCTTTTGCGGAGGATTTGTCATATTCGAAATCATAGCGAAGGGCAGTATTGCTGCCATCGGAGCTAATTACGCATTTGCGATGAAAAATACGTGTATCTGTCTCATAGGTAATGATGTACCAGCCGGCGCCAAGACGGGTTTTTGTAACAGAACCGAGTGCCAACGCATCGCGATAGTAAGCGGTCATGAGTTCGTCCGCCGCCGCGAGCATATCATCGGCAGGGGGAACGGATTCCTGCGTAAGTGTCATAACCGCGCCGCCTGCGGCATCTTCAAGCCGCAGAAGCTCGCCGCCTGACGTGGATTTCTGCGTAAAACTTTCGGGATACGGGCAAGCCAGCCCGCCGTATTCATATAACTTGAAGCTCATACCCGTATCCGAGGACGCGGAACCGGTAGTTTCACGACCGTTAGCGACAACTGGAGACGACTGTGCAATATCTTCATTTACAACGTCGTCAATGCTTTTTATGCTTGAGCTTCCCGACATATATATGTACCCACCTGCCGCGCAGAGCACGCCGAGCAGAATTATTCCGATAATTACGCAGATAACTGCCGCGCTGCGACGCGCCTTGCGTCGCTTCGCCTGCTTTTTAATCTCTTTTTCCTCGCGGCGCTTGCGTCTGTTAATCTGTTCGCGGTGAATTTGTTCCGCCTGTCTGCGCTTGCTTTTGCTTTTTGACTGCTGCGCCTTGCTTTTCGCTACCGATTGACCGCATCTGTCGCAGTAGAGAAGTCCTTCTTTGATTTCCCTACCGCATTTGATGCAATAAATCTTCTCTTTTACTTCCATTACTAATCCCTTCTATATATGTAAAATCGTTAATTTTAAATTCATTATTACCAATTATACTACATATTGTATCGTTCTGCAATAGATTTCGGGAATTTTATTACATATTGTTTTCAAAAAAGCTACAAAAATCACAGCAATGATACATTTGGATTTCACAATTTTGTAACATTTTTGTAGAATAAATGATATAATACAGGAAGACATAAGAAAAGGAACGGCAAAGCCGTTCCTTTTTAGTGATTCAGTTTTAATCTAAATTAGTTTGCCTTATAAACTTTAAGATTATCAAACTTCATACCTGCCCAATATCTTGCAGTATTGTATATAATCTTTGTTAACGGACCGCTTGCTGTCATGTTAGAATCCTGGCTTGTTGTATAGGTTGTTTCCTCAAGTACGCTTCCTCCGTCCTGAGTTGTAATTGTAACCTTTACACCGTCATCAATTCTTTCAACCTTGAAGTGATAGTATTTTCCAGCTTCTAATGTATTCTCACCCTGATCGTTAACTGACCATATTGTCTGATTAGATGTTTTCTGGAAAAGACCAAACAAATATCCTGTAGCATGCCAGCCGTTATTTGCAGATGCAGCCGCATATGTGTTTGTTGCAACAAATACAGAAGAAGTCTGTCCATTTGCTTGTGTAAGCGCCATATCAAATTCAATTATAGCATTGACACCATCTTCTACATTTAAAGCTCCGCTTTCAATAGCTGTACCGTTACCACCATTACCTACAGACGATACCTGCACATATTTACCACTTTCATCTGAAACCAAACCCACAGTATATCTGCTAGTGTCGTTGCTCTTCCATACGTCATCGGTCATTTCTGTAAGAGCGTCGTAGTCCTCATACTGGAGATACTTCTGCGGATCCTCTTTAACAATGATTTCTACTGTATCCGCAGGGTCATCAATAGTAATTTCTTCTGTACCACCAGATACATATGTGTATACCGTATATAATTTGCTGTCTTCGTCATAACTCTTAACAGATGCGCGATATTCAGCGCCAAGTGTAACCTGATCTCCAACATAGAGCGGGACATCAGATACATATTCCTTTGTTACAACAGGTGCCTGACTCGGCGCAGTTACATAGTTAACCGTAAGCTTTGCAGTTGCCGCAGTAACAGCCTCTACGCTTATTTCATTATCCTCGCCTACAGTAACGGCTGTTTCAGTAACATCCTTATAGCCTTCTACTTCGCTTATCGAATAGTTATATGTTCCAGGAAGAAGCTTTAAGCTTGCGCTACCTTTTGTTCCACCATTTGAAATTGAAACTTCAACAGTGGTGTCAACCGCAACTGCTGTTGTATCATCCGGTGTACCGCTGACAGCTACAGGAATTACTACGTCATCATCTGCCGCTGTATCAAGTATTACATTAAAGTTTGTTTCTGCATATTTAACAGGATCAAATGCAAGAGTTACAGTATTGTTGTCTTCGCTTACAGCGTCAATTGTCGTGCTGCTTTTGCCTGCATTATACGTATATCTTACATCAGGATCCTCGTCCTTATCATCAAAGTTTGCAGTCTTAGCTGCAGGAACTGTGTATGAAAGTGTTTTAACAGCCGTATCGTCAGTCTCTGACTTAATCAGATAGCCAGATTCTTCTGCCTGCTTTGTAGCGTCAACATAATTGATTGTTACTTCAGCAGCCTCGCCTATTTCAGCATAAACCTTGATGTTGTCAAGATAACCTACGTTATAGTTCTGATATGCATAAATCTCAATACCTGTTATATAGTTTGCATCAGCACTCATATAACCTGCATTTTCAGCAGACACAAGTACTTCTCCCTCAGCATTTTCTATAGTATAGCTGATTTGCTTTGTGAGATAATCAGCAGTAACTGTTGTGTGAAGCCACTCGTCCACTGGAAGTTCCTTATCTGTAGCGGTTCTCTGAACTTCAGTTGTCTGATTATTCTTACCTTGTGAGAATACAATACCTTCGTTATTAAACTGTCTTCTTGCTTGTTCCGCAGGTCTTACACTGCTGTCATAAAGATTGAACTGTAATCTTAATTCCTGAGCAGACGGTGTTGCCATATACGAATCAAATTCAACCGTAACAGAAGTAGCGTTATCAACCGCATCTACAAAGTTATAATATGCTTTCGGTGCATTACCGCCATTATATGCATTGCTTGCATTTTCCATCTTTAATGCCTTATCTCCGTCAGCTTCCGGAGCCGGATCGTCAGCAATGCTTACAGTAGTTCTGTCAACGCCCGTAAATACGTTAGTCACGTCATCACCGTCAAATGTGAGATCAACCACCGGAGCAGTTGTTGGAGCATCTGTCGGAGCTGGTGCCGGAGTATCAGTTGTCTTCTCCTGTACCTTTATAGTAACGTCAGCTGCGGGCATTGTGAATGTAGCGTAGCCGTCCTTAGTCTCTGAAAGTGTAACTTCTTCAGTGCTGTCAAGTACAATTTCCTTGTCATCGCCAAGAGCTTCTTCGTCAATTGCAAGCTTAACTGTTGCACCCTCTTCAAACTTTGCTGTGGTTGCATCAAGAAGAACTTCGCCTTCGCCAGGTTCCGGTAAAGCAAGTGTAGAGATTGAAGCTGCCTCAGCCGGTGTGAATATGATACCATAGATACCGATATTGTTATCACAACCAATATAAACTGTATCAGCAGTTATTGTTTGTGTTGCAGACGTCTTCGTGCTGTACGCAACAGGGTACGATGTCTCTACATCATTTTGCTTTATCACTAAGCTTCTGTCTGCACCAGAACTACTACCATGTGTGAAGTAAACCTTTAATTCTCCAGCACAGGGAGGTGTAAATGTAAATACTGCGGAATTAGTAGCAAAATCACTTTTTCCACCGGTTTTAATTCTATTGGGGAATTTAATATCATCAATAGTTGCACCGCCGGAATATCCTGACTGGCTACTCGTGCTTGTAGAGTTACGCGCTGTATATGTAAGATAATCGTGTAACTTTACTTCCTGAAGAGCGGTCAATACAGTCGATGTATCATCACCAAAAGTAATTGTTATCGGTTCGGCATTCGGAGCCTCTGTCTCTTCCGGAGTAGCTGTCGGAGCCTCTGTCGGCTCGTCTGTCTCTGTAGTATCCGGAGTAGCTGTCGGAGCTTCAGTAGCCGGAGCCTCTGTATCAGTCGGTTCCTCTGTAGCCGGTGCTTCTGTATCGCTCGGCTCTTCTGTAGCCGGAGCATCTGTCGGCTCAGCTACTGCTGCTGTTACAATCTTAACAAAATCCTTAGCAGCATCAGCAATCGTTACTGTATACTTATCCTTCGCCGGAGCGTCTGTTGTTGTAGGCTCAGTTGTCGGAGTCT